>JBFZAD010000175.1:0-3205 GCA_041309125.1 Candidatus Omnitrophota bacterium | reverse complement strand
CGGCAGGAACCGCAGAAGCCTTCCAGCACTACTTTCTTGCCGGTAACTATAAATTTGCTTTTCAGATCTTTGGGTACTTTGATGGCATCCAGGGTTTTGTCGTAAAAATCGATTATCTTACTGCACTTGACGCACTGAAAATGATGATGACTTTGCGTGTCCGGATCAAAGCGCTTGGGCCGGCCATACCCCTCCACTACCTTTAAGAGCCCCAAACCGACAAAAGCTAAAAGCGTCCGATTGACCGTATCGAAAGAAACATTCGGCAGTTTCTTTCTAACTCTTTGAAAAACAACGTCCGCGGACGGGTGGCCTTTATCATCGACTAAAGACTCGAAGATAATCATCCGCTGGGGAGTGACCTTAAGATTAGCTTCCCTGCATTTGTTACGGAATATTTCGCCTAAACCTGCCGCTTGCTTATTCATGGTTGGTACTATATAAGAATAATTCCTATTTGTCAAGCATTATTTGATTTGGCGATTTACCTAAGGACGCCCAGGCATATAACAACTCTCGGCTTAACTGGTGAGCAGGCCTAATTGGAATCCTGATTATTATTACCTAATATTGACTGCAGATAACTAACCGTATTTTCCGTGCTACTTTTTTCTTTGCCTGCTGCGTTAGCGGCACTTTGTTTATTGTCATCTTTCGTTGCGGATAGCGCTTCCAACACACCGGTAACGCCCTTACTGCTCACCTCGCCCTTAATCGCCTGACCGATATTCTTTAAGCTCGGCTTGGCCAGATCCGCCAGCGAACGCATTAGTCCTTTAAATTCTGGCTTATCTATGGTTCCAGAAATAGTAAAATCCAAGCGCAGCGGATTAATGTTGTTGAGCGACTCACAAAGTAAAGGCCACGGCATAGAAACATCAACCGACTGATTGAATGCTTTTGGCTTTAGCTCATGGTTACTTAAGGTAAGCTTATTACTAGAATTAAGATTACCGCCATCCAGGAGGGTATCTGAAATTAAATTCAACGTTCCTTTGTTTACTGAAACTGGAAACGAGTTTTCGTAGATAAAACGCAGGGCATCCAGATTAACCTCTGTAAGCGCAAAATTAAACTGGGCCCGAGGCGCATCTTTGTTAAAAGTACTCTGATAAGAAAGCTTTAGGCTCCCTGCAGCAACCCCTGCATTTTTTATCTTCCCTTCAACTTCAGCCTTTCCTAGACGAAAACCTAATTCCGGGTCAAAAGCAGCATTGCCTAATTCTATGCGCGCATCCTCAACCTGCACCGAACGGCCGTCTTGATTCTTTAAATCAAGATAAGCGCCGGTAATAATCAACCTCTTTATTTTAAACAGATAACTGTCTTTTGACTTAAAATACACCCTGCGTCCATTAGGAAGAACCGACACTGTTTTAGTAATCTTCTTTTTCTCTACCGCTCGAGCTTGTTCTTTCTTTAGTGCGTCGCTGGAAAACTTCTTTTTCAATAAATCGTAGCCCTTTATGAGCCAATCTTTCCTCTGGATTGCTCCCTCTACGACCACTTGCGGCTTGATTAACTTACCGGTGGTTTTTGGTTGAGTAAGTACTTGAATATTAAAAGTCCCATCTGGTTCACCTTCCAGATTAATAAGGGCACCGCTTATTTTAATCTCTGATACCAACCGTTTAGAAAGTAACCCTAGCGGGCTCATATAAATAGAAGCAAGTTTAATTTCAACAATCTTATTGTCCGTATTTTGCGGATCAAAGATTTTTATGTTTTTTAACGACGCTGAAAATGTTAACGGCCAAATGTTTACGTGTTCAATTGAAAATCTTGCAGAGCTATATTGATTAATTTTTCCGACTATAAACTCGCCGAGCTTCGGACTGAGAAAGAGCCCTACAGTGAAGTGTATTAACACCAGAATAACTACCCCTATTACAATATTCTTTATATTCAAGTGCTTCATGATTTCGTTTTACTCCTGATAACATCCATTTGCTTAACTACTTTATTGAAAAATTTATAATTCTTGATGCGCTTCGCAAGTTTTGATTCTTGGATTCTGTTTAGTCGAGGCGCAATAAGTTTAATATAAATAAATCTAGCCAACAAGTAAACAGGCAGATAAAGAACAATTGATAAGGCAAGCCCTCCGGCAACTAAGGTATTATTTAAATCGACCAAAGCCAAAAGAGGTAAATTTGTAATCCCTGTCCAGAATCCGGTTAAGAAATCAGCATCGAGTAAAAGATATCCGCCGATGCGTTCTATCAAAGAACTTACCCCAAGCAGGTAAAGCAGCTTAAACAAAGGCAGGGTTATCACGGTAGAGAATCTGTTGATCTTAAAGAGAAAGAAGAAAATTAAAAGCAGAAGCGCCATCGGGCCGTTCAGCGGGATAAAACCCAAGAACATTGCTAAGCACACTCCTCCCGCCACTTCTGCCGGAGAAATGTTTATTTGTAAGATACTTAATATTCGAGCCGGTAGATTAATAAACGAAAACATTATTTTTTACGCCTTTTCTTTCTTTTTTAAAGCAGTGATAGCTCTTACTACCACGAAGATTGAGACAGCTACAATAAGAAAATCAATTATATTATTTACAAACATGCCATATTTTTTAGTCCCATAGCGCTAGCCTGAAAAAACTATACACCAATATGCTCAATCCCAATAGTGACTTATTGTACCATCCCAATACCGCACCTTCAATAGATTAATACTTTGGGAAACCTCTCTGTATTTACCAGTCTGCATTATAGCTGATTTACAACATTTAACAAAAAACCGCGCATCAGAGCGGTCATTCCCTCGCGTAATAGGGTGATCGCGTTCGTTGTATTCAACGGTTAGATTCTCAACTTCGACGATTTTTATTGACACTCAAGCCCAACCCGCAATTTCTTTAGATTATCTTCCATAATATCAAGAAAGGTTACTCCTCTGTTCAGCTCATCTTTGCTGACATTATGCGCGCCATGAAGAAGCTCAAGACTAACTCCCGTCTCCTGCGCGATTGTCCGCGCAACCTTAGGGTCGAGCAATTCTTCGTAATAGATATATTTCATTCCGGACTGCTTCATTTTATTGATAAGCTCCGCGATCGCCTTCGGGCTCGGCTCGGCATTCGGCGCAAACCCTTCATACGGCGACTCGTGCCCCAATCCATATCTTTTGGCGAAATATCCGAACGCAAAGTGTCCTCCGTAAATAATCGTCTTATGCTTGGCAGTCGCAAGCGTTGCTTTGA
>JBFZAD010000174.1:0-20117 GCA_041309125.1 Candidatus Omnitrophota bacterium | reverse complement strand
CTGGGTTTAAGATATACTCATTATCTATCATTGCCACCCTGCAGGCACCGATTGGGCCATCAAAAGGAATTCCGGAAATCTTTAATGCAGCCGAAGCACCAATTATTGAAATTACATCTGGATCATTTTCCCCATCGCTTGAGAGGACAATTGCCATTATCTGGACCTCATTGAGTAAATCCTGCGGGAATAGCGGCCTGATAGGCCTATCGATAAGCCGGCAGGTTAGTATCTCATTCTCAGAAGGCCTGCCTTCTCTCTTAAAAAATCCTCCCGGGATTCTTCCTGCGGCATATGTCTTCTCCTGATAATCAACAAATAAAGGGAAAAAGCCCCTATCTTCCTTTGTCTCTTTGGATATGCATGCCGTTACTAAAACTACGGTTGCCCCATACTGAACCATAACAGAACCATCTGCCTGCTTTGCAAGCTTTCCTGTTTCTATTATTAACTCTTCTTTGCCGAATTTATAACTACTCTTTGCAGCTGTCATAATAAGTAATCCTATCTTTTATTTTCTTATATCTAATTTCTTTATTAAATTCTGGTATTCTTTATTATCTTTTTTCTTAAGATAATCGAGTAGCCTGCGCCGCCTTCCTACGAGTACCAATAGGCCCCTTCGAGAATGAAAATCCTTCTTATGAATCTTAAAATGCTCATTCAATTCATTTATTCTCTGGGTAAGAAGCGCAACCTGCACACCTGCAGAACCCGTATCCTGATTATTAGACTTATAGTCCTGGATTACTTTTTGTTTCTTTTCTTTAGTTATTGTCAAAATTACTCACCCTCCCTTCACGAAAAAATCGCTTCAATATAACTTCTATTCGATTTTGAGTGATATAGGAAAGTATTTTATTTTTTCCTATACCACGAAACAATATAAATTTTTTTTAGTAGCTTAATAGTATACTATTATTATACTTATAAGTCAAGGTATTTACACTTACCTCAATCTTGATACCTTAAGTCTTTGAATCAAGCCAAAGGGTAACAGGGCCGTCGTTCACGAGCTCAACTTCCATGCTTGCCCCGAACTCTCCCTTGTAGACCTCTATGTCATTTTCCTCTAAAAGGCTATTAAATCTCTCCCGATAATCCTTTGCTAAATCGGACCCTGCCGATGACTCGAATCCTGGCCTATTGCCCTTTCTGATATCGGCATATAAAGTAAACTGTGGTACACTCAATACCTTACCATCAACCTCATTGATATTTAAATTCATCTTTCCTTGAGTATCTGAAAATATCCTAAGATTAGCTATTTTTTTAGCTAAAAGCTTTATGTCATCTATAGTATCACCAACTCCTATGCCTACAAAAAGTAGCATTCCATTATCTATTGACGAAAAAACTTTTCTATTTATATGAACCTTTGCACATTTAACGCGCTGGACTAAAATTCTCAAATTTCTAATCCTCTTGTTGACGTTGCCTTACATACCATGCCTTTACCTTATCATTTACAATATGGAATGTTATCCTGTCATCTCTTTCTTCGCTTTTCCAATTATCAAAAACTATCCACTCCTGACTCCCCTCTCTGTGAATCTTCTTTCTTAGTTCATCAGGAAAACCTGCTTTTAGTAGATCTTCTCGAGGCATATCCACATACACATCAATATATTTATACCTATCAGTATAGTTAAGTTTTGCTACCTTCTTTTTTGGCCTTGGGTTTGCTTCTCTCACTTGAGATAATCTTGCCAGGCGTCTCTCCTCAAGTACATCGGCATAATAGAAAAAATAAAAAATAACCAAAAACAAAACAAGGATAAAAACAGGAAGCACAAAAATCAAAAATCTTGTAAATGACATGTGCAACTTTATAATCTTGTGCATATTTAATTTCAATCACTCTAGATCTACTTGAAGGTCTGGCGGAACATTAGGCACCTCTTCTCCCCTTTCAACCTTCTCTGCCATTTGTTCTTGTATTTTTTTTGACTGGGCGCTAGAAATAAATAATAGCGAAACAACTCCCCCTAAAAACAAGATTCCAACAGTAAAGGCAACAGCAGCAACTCCGGCGTTTCTGGCTCTCATATCTTTTCCTCCTATGTAGATATTTAAGGTATTTTTGTAATAATATACACAACGCCTTTTCTTATGAGCATTACAGCTATTGCTCCTAACAAAAGGCTTGTTACCTTTGACAATGCCTTTGACCCTGCAACACCAAGTATCTTTAATAGAAAATCTGAAAAAGAAAAAATTAAACCTGCCAAAAGTACATTTATTATAATCGATAATAAAGTCGGAATTATCCCATATTGGCCGATAATAGCTAAAGATGTGGTGAGTACCGCAGGTCCTACGATAAGTGGCGTGCCTAATGGAACTGCGCCCAATTCCTTGCTTGGAATACGGCGTTTCTTTCCAGGATTAACAATATCTATTATTGCCAAGCAAAAAAGTATTGCGCCTCCTGCAATCATAAAATCACCAAGGCTAATGCCTAAAAATTTAAATACTGCCTTACCTAAAAAGATAAAAAATATAGCTAAACAAATAGCTGTGATCATCGACTGCAAAATAATCTTTGATCTTTCTTCTCTGCTTAAATTTGTTGTCAATGATGAAAAAATTGGCAAGACACCTACGGCATCCACTGCGACAAATATAGGTATAAATGCTAATAAAAAGTCATTTAACATATTTCACCTCTTCATTAAAAATTTTTTAGATTTAACTCTTTTTATCTAATACCTTACTGTTTTCCTATTTCCCCTAATATAGGCCTTTTACTAATTATACTAAAAAAAAGCTCATAATTGCTAATTTTTTCTATCTCTACCTTTCTTACCTCCTTTAAGAATACAGGTAGAATTAACCCTGAAAGGATTCTTAAAAAAGATGATACTAGAAAAAGGCTTAAGATTTTATAGCCAAAAAGTATTGGTAACTTATTTATCAAAAATCCTCCTATGAGAGCTCCAATGCACAAAGCAAGGCCATTAAAGATATTAAAATAGGCAACGCACCTTGTGCGCTTGGCAGGACTTACGGCGTCATAAATAAAATTAGATGCGCATAGGTTAAAGCCAGCCCATGCAAAACCAGAGACAAGCTGGGCAAAGAATAAAAAAATTGGGTTTCGGTTTATTACCCACAGAAGAGGAAGAAGCCCAATTATTGGAGCAGTGAATTTTAAAACCCTTAAATTTCCTACCCTGTCTGCAATCATGCCCCATCGCTCGATAGTAGCATATACAGTTAAAGTTGCAGTTGCTGTTATCATAGTATACACGATGTAGCTAAAGTGCATGTCCCTCAACATGAGAACTGCAAAAAAAGGCGAAGCCAAATTAACTGAAAAGTTTAACATTGCTACAAATAAGACAAACTTAGTAAAATTACTCTCTCTTATCCTGGCTAGAAAATCAAATAGCGTAAAAGAATCCTCTTTTTTATACTCTAACACTGGTTCATGCATCCTGGTTAAAAAATAAAAAGAGATAATCCTGAAAATAAATGCAATGCTAAAAATAATGGCAAAACCCAAAAATATATTAATATTTTTCATTGAGTTAAGCGTAAGGCCGGCAAAAAGAGTCATTATTACTGTAATAAATCCTAATGTTTTATTTCTCCAGCCAAAATATTTTCCTCTTTTATCATGCTCTACTAAATCAGACATTAAACTAGACCATGCAGGCCCTGCCAAGGCGCCAGAAGTAGCAAAAAGAACAGCAATTCCAATAAAAACCCATGGATTAACATTTTTCTTAAGAGCAATAAATATCATGGGCAAAATCATAATTGCCTGGATAAAAACAAAGGTATTTATAATTATTCTTCGGGATTTCAGCTTTTCAACAATGTCAGGGCTTATTATCTGAGCTAAAGAGGAAAAGAGATTTGGCAGCGCACTTAATGCCCCTACATGCCTTACACCTGCACCTATTAGTAGCAGAAACGGTGTAAAATAATCTTGGGTAAAACCTATCATTGCGCTTGCAAATGCACCATCAAGAAATGAAACCTTTAGGCTCTTTTTTATCTTGTCTTTTTCTAATTCCATAGGAAATTATTCTAACTCGACTTCCTCTTCTTTGTGAGGCACATAGGAAGGAAAACCATTTTGTATGAGCATATCATGAAACTTTTGAGTCTGGTCCTCATCTCCATGGACCAGGAATATCTTTTTTAATTGATTGCATTCTTTTATATAACTAAGTAGTTCATTCTTATCGGCATGCGCAGAAAAGCCGTCAATCGTCTCCACATCGGCATTTAACTGATATTCCATACCGAATATCTTGACTAACTTCTCTTTTCTTCTAATCCTATCACCCAGAGTATCTTTTGCCATATATCCTACTATTAGAATTGTATTTCTTGAATCGCTTATATTATTTTTTAAATGGTGGAGCACCCTTCCGGCTTCACACATACCCGAACCTGCGATAATAATCATCGGCCGCTTATCCTCATTTAAGGCCTTTGACTGTTTTTGATCTCGAATATACCTTAAATTCACAAAGTCAAAAGGGCTTTTGTCTTCTTTCATAAGCCTTCTTGCTTCATCATCTAGATACCCTATATTATTTCTGAACACCTCTGTGATATCCGTAGCCAATGGACTGTCTAAATATATCGGAACTTCTGGTATGGCCTTCTCTTTAATCAGCTCATTTAGAAAATATATTACTTCTTGAGAACGCTCTAAAGCAAATGAAGGTATTATCACTTTGCCTTTTCTTTCTAATGTGCGATTAATTGCATCTTTAAATTGAATCTTGCCTTCTTCTATCCCTGAATGCAATCTTCCCCCATAGGTCGTCTCAATAATTAAATAATCAATTTCAGGCGGCACAACCGGATCATTAATAATGGGTAGATTCTTCCTACCTAAATCAACTGCATAAACCAACCTTATTATCTTATTTTTTTCTTTAATATCTAAAACCGTAATTCCGGAACCCAATATATGTCCGGCATCAACAAATGCAAGAGTAATATCTTTTGTTAATTTAAATTTCTGTCCATAGTTTAAACCGCGAAATCTCTTTATAGCCTTTATGCCTTCTGATTGTGTATAAAGTGGCCTCCTCGCTGCAAGGCCTAATTTTCGATTTATTTTATTTACGTATTTAGTATCTTCTTCCTGTATCTTGCCGCTATCGGCTAACATCAATTGGCATAATTGACGGGTAGCAGTTGTTGTAAAGGCCCTGCATCTTAGGCCACGCTTTATCAAACTTGGAAGATTTCCACAATGATCAATATGCGCATGAGAAATAACAACAGCATCAAGCTTATTAGGCTTATAGGAAAAAGTCGTATTCACTCTATAAAACTCATCTCGCTTACCGTAGAAAATACCTGTATCAAGAAGTACATTTGACCTGTGGGTTGAAACCAAATGGCTTGAACCGGTTACGGTCCTAACTCCACCGCAAAATTTAACTTTTATTGGCATAGTTTTTCCTATTGAAAAATTTGTTTTCCTTCAATATATTTTTTGACAAATTCAGGGTTTGAAAGTCTGCAACCCTGGTAATTCTTTGAGAATTCCTCGTGTCTACTAATGCGATTCCACACATTGGCCAAAGATTCTTCTTTAATGTTACCAAATGGTATCGGCATGCCATCGCAGGCAGCTATATCCCCATTGCCGCGTATGTGAACAAGAACAGACCCTCCAGGGCAACCCTGCACTGAAGGAAGGGCAAAATAAGTAAACATGCTTTCATGCAACATATTTGGATAATTATCTTTATTATTATATATCGAGAGGAGTGACTGTATCTTTATCTTATCCTCTTGAGCAAGCATATCGTCTCTCATATTTTCGATTCTTCCTGCAGGAGTAATATCAAAAACGATTACCTCCATTACGTTTAATTCCTTAGCTACCTCCATTAACTTCTGTAAATCTCCATTTCTAACTCTGTTTTTTGTAGCAACGGTAGATATTCCAACCAAAAGCCCTGCATCAACTGCCCTTTTTATGCCATCCGTTGCTTTTCTAAAAAGGCCTGGCCTATTTCGCCAGCGGTCATGTTCAGCAGGATCGCTTGAATCGATGCTAACAAACAATCCATATAATCCGCTTTTTACAAGCTTATCAATAATTTCTTGTGTCAATAACTCGCCATTAGTAAAAATAATTGGAATGCATTTTTTCTTATTTATCTTTTCTATGATATCAAATATCTCAGGTTTTAGTAATGGCTCACCGCCGCTTAAAATTACGAGCGTTGCCCCAAGCTCTATACCTTGATCAATAGTATCAACTAATTGCTCGAAGGTCATCATGCCGCCATCTTGATTTGTCTTTTGCCTATATTTTTCTGCTGAGCAATGTTCACAATGACATTGGCACTGATAGGTGACAGCTATTGAAAGCACATGCGGAGAGCGTTTACCCCATCTAATAACTCGTTCATTCTCAATGACAGTCCCTTCTGATGCAAAATCTTCTATAGAATACCTTATTCTTCTTCTTGCAACCATGGAGCCCAAGGGGGGTGTTAGAACGGTAAAGACTTGTTCTCCTTTTTTATTGCGCCTTACCTTCTTTTTGTTAAGCATATCAAAGAATGACTGGCGATAGCGGCGGACCATCTTGCGAGCGACCTTAATCTCGTAAGACTTCATTCCCATTGACCTTGCTCTACGTTCTAATTGCATAATTTCCTTGAAATATTATCATTATTAAAAATAATATATGAATTATTAACGATTATGATGATTATTTTGAAGTTTTAACTTATAATTGTCAATAACTATTTTGAAATAATTATCTTCTAGAGGATTTTATAGAAGTAAATTTACTGTGATCTCCAACTTGGCTGAATATTTGTTCATTTCAGCCAAGTGGAGATACAGGCTGCAGTCTTTAACGAGTAATATTATATCAAAAATATTCAAAAAAATTACATTTTTACCTATCAACCCATACAAACGCCTTTGTTGTGCTATGAATGTGCCGCTTTGCATTATAGGCGAGAGATCCATCTAGTATTTCAATTTTTATCCAATAGCCGCCATCTTGCAATGTCGACGCAGGAAACATAGCAACACCATATCGAGAATCAACGTGGGTAACAATCATTGGTATCCAATCTCCAAAGCTTCTGTATGACACAGTGACATTCTCAGGGCCTATATATCCGTCTGAACGATGCTCCCACCATATTGCAACATCATTTTTAAAAATTGCGTTATCTAGATTATTGCCCCATGTTCCATTCCATCCATACCATGGTCCCTTAATTTCAAGTTTAACCAGCTCACCTTCAAAAGCTCTCCTGTTGAGTAATTCTACCGTTTGAGGGCTAACATACGTCATGCCAACCTTCATCTTGCCATCCCATTCATATCCTTGTCCCGTTATAACACCACTGACTAAAACTTTAGCCCTACTCTCATATGCTGAAAGAAGAGCCTGATAGATAAACTGTTTATTCGCATTATATTGATTGAAACTAGAATCAAATCTGATAGCAAAATATGGTCTAAGCCCTTCGGGGTCTGAAGACACATAAATTCTACAACCGTTAACAAGATCAGGCGGATCTGCCAATACAATATTTCTCACATAACCTTCACCTTGAAAGCCTCCCCCAACTTGACCGTAAACTATGCTACAACAAAACAAACACAAACAAAAGATAAAAAACGCTAAATTACTTTTCATTATTCTGCCCTCCTTCTTATTATTAAACTATTTATTTTTTATATAAAAGCTGGGCCAGAGAACTTTTTGCAGCCCAACTGATTTTTTACTTATCTTAAATTAAAAAATAAAACACTCCCAATTAAAGCTTAACATGAGTTTTTTAAAAAACAAGGGTTGGTAAACGCTTACATGTAAACGTCTTCTTTTTTTTAAAAATTTATTTTAGCGACGGGAAAAATGATAGGACAAATTTTTTGGAATGCTTACATAGAATTTATTATTATAATTTATATTGTATTTCTTAAGAATAGGGGCTTATAAGGTATGATTTGGCTTGAGGCAACTCTAAAACGAGTTAAACTAAGATTATTATTATATTTTTTTCTGTTCCGGTGGCTCGATGTGCACTAAAACATCACTAACATCAGGCAAGTTCTTCTTAATCTCATTTTCAATAACATAGCTTAACTTATGAGCTGTATTTACATGCATATCGGCTGAAACCTGCACATGCAGATCGATATAGATATCATCAGGCCGGCCGCGGGCACGTATCTTATGGCAGGTTCTAACTCCTCGGATACTTAGGACGATATCAGAAACTTTTTTCTCATCCACAATTGGCGTAGTATCACAGAGTACATCAGAACTCTGTTTGGCTATCTTAAATCCGCTGTATGCAATAAATATGGCAACGAGCATTGTTACTAGAGGGTCAATAATTTCAAACCCTAGTTTAATTACGACAAGGCCTAATATAACAGAGCAAGATGTCAAGATATCTGCGCGAGTATGCATTGAGTCAGAAATCAGGATATCGCTTTTTAAATCCTTGCCCCATCTATACTCATAACGCATAACAAGCATATTTACTGCAAGTGTAACAACCATAATAGCAAAACTTATGGCATCTATATTTGGCATAACCGGGTTACTTATCCGTTTAATGCCCTGACGAATGAGTTCAAAAGATATATAAAACAAAAGTACTGCTATAATAAGAGAGAAAAATGTCTCATATTTCTTATGGCCATAAGGATGTTCTTTATCTACTGGTTGACAGGCCAAATAGATACCTACTATGCCTATTATATTAGATGTACCATCAGCAAGAGAATGAAAGCCATCTGCAGTAATGCTAAATGCATGGATAAACCTGCCATATAGTATCTTGGCAAGAGCAACTGCCCAGTTAAGTATTAGAACAATTAGCAATACCCCGCGGACCTTATTGTAATGAATCTTTATATCGTTAGTCATTTTACTTTCTCTTGGTTAATTATAAATATTAATAGTATACAGAATAAATATTCAAAAAACAATAGTTGATTTTCTTTAAATCTACTTATCCCATTTAGGTAAAAAGGATTTTACCTGGGCCTCTGCTATTAAATTATTCTCTTTATCCAAAATTTTAATATCTGATTTAAAAAACTTTCCTTTCAAATGACTTGGCCTAGATTCTGCAAATATCTCCTGTGATTGACTTGGCTTGAGAAAACGTATAGAAGTCTGTGCCGTTAAATATGGACCAATCTCAAAAATTGTGCGCAGGCCCTGTACTGCAGCAGTATCAATAATGCTTGAAATGGCTCCTCCATGGAAATTTCCATGTGGGTTGGTAAGCTCATTTCGATAAACTAATCCTACCTTACAGTAACCATTCTTTTTTTCTACAATATACATTTGCAATAAGTTTTCATATGGTGAATTAATTTTTTCCATTATCTATACCTCCATATTTGAAAATCAGCCTAACCAATCCCACTTCGTAAGTGTCCCCGAACGGACACTTCGTAAGTGGTATTGGTTTTAAACCCATCCTTTTTGTTTCCAGAACTCATAATCTGCTTTTAAATACGGCCCAACTCTTTTCATTATATCTTGCACTTCTTCCATAGGAACATAATCTTTAATTATTCCTTCTCTTAATTTGTTGTCTTTTATAGAACCTATTAGTTCCACCCCAAGCTCTTTTGCCTTTTCGATAACCTTTTCTTTTTCGTGGAATCTGCCTCGACCATATGCGATTGTAGTAAGCCTTCCTTTGTTTGTATACCCCATAGCATAAAGTATTTTTTCAAGATAATCGCAAACTTTATCTTCGCCAACTCCTCCACCTGAACATGAAACAACAGCGGAAAATTTTCCGATAAATTGTGGCCTATGACAGACAAATGATGACCTGTCAATGAAAACTTTTGTCTGCGCAGGTACATTCAATGCATAGGCAGGTGCACCAAAAATTAATCCATCTGCTTCAGACATCTTTTTATGAATTAATGCCACTTCGTCCTTTATAGGGCAATCTCCCTGAACAAAACATCTTGTGCAACCAGTGCAGTATTCAATTTTAAAATCATTTAAACTTATGATCTCAATTTCTATGCCTTCAGCTTTTATTGCATCCATAATCCAACTCACCATTGTAAAAGTATTGCCCTGCTTTTTAGGACTACCGATTATTCCAAGAATCTTCATTAATTAATCTCCTATTCAACGTTTCGTATTGCGTAGTGCGTACAGCGTTTGTAGGCTACAAACCCTCCCAACTCCTAACTCCCGACTCCTAACTTATGCACTTATGCACTAAACAAATCTCTCGACTCCCAACTTATGCACTTTATAACTCGTAGAACTCTACGCCTAATCCTTCGGATACCCAACCGTCTGCGTAAGTATTATCTTCTGATCTGGCCTTAGTTGCATTGCCTTAGTTAAAACTGGCTTATCAAACCATCCGCGAACAACAGTTGCTAAACCAGCTGAAGCACAATATAAATACACATTCTGGCTAATATAGCCTGTATCTGTGGCTGCAAAAAAGTCTGCATCGGTTGGCTGGGCCTTAGCCATCTTTGAATAATCTGCAACAAAGATAAGATTTATTGGAGCAGTCTTTACAAATGGTTGATTTCCAGTCAATTCTCTAATATCCTGAGCTAAAATTGGCACAAGTGTATTATCTTTTGCATCATAAAGATAAAGCCCATCTGATTTGGCCAAATAAATATCTATCTCCTGCATATTCATTGCTGTTGGCGCTGTGTGATGGCCTATATCAAGACGGTTTATTCCATTTGCAGCCCAAAGCAAATCAGAAAGAACCTGCAAAGGCAACTCCTTAGTGCTAAATTCTCGAGTGCTCTTTCTCTCCTTCAATGTCTGCATGAGCGGCTTTCCACCTTTCAAATTAGGCGCCAAAAGCTTAATCGGCTTCATCTCCTGTGAGTAACTCACTCCAAAATAGCTAAACAAAAATAGAAAAACAACAACGGCTAAAACTTTTTTCATCATCATAATCCAATCCTCCTTTTGAAAACTAATCCCACTTCGTAAGTGTCCCCGAACGGACACTTCGTAAGTGGTCAGGTTTTTTCGTATTGCGTAATGCGAATCATAGTTTGGAGTTAGGAGTTCGGAGTTAGGAGGCTCCAAACCCTCCAAACTCCTAACTCCAGACTCCTAACTTATGCACTTATGCACTAAACAAGTCTCTTAACTACCAACTTATGCACTTTATAACTCGTTGAACTCGCCAACTCGTTGAACTCGAGCACTGGACGTAAGACACGCGACACGAGACCCGCGACACGAGACTTATTTGCCAGCGCACTGCTTCTCCACATTCGCACACTTAAGACGTTCAGTATATTCTTTTGCAGGCACAGTCTTTGTAGTAAACGAAGTAGGGCTACTTCCATATTTATTCCGGCATTTGGGAAGCTCTTCTTGGCAAAAGTCTCTTACGTCGCTATTCTGTTCCTGTTTGCAACGATTGTAATCATCACGAAACTCCATGCATGCCTTATATGCGTTGCCAAGATCAGGTGCAACTTTGTATGCCCTACTTAGTGTATTTGCTGTAAAATTGTAGTCCTGGCCGTATTGACGCTGGCAGTTTTCAAAATGTTCTCGTAAAAAACCGCAGCCTTTAATTTGTTTTTCTGGCTCCTGTTTTTGTTCAGGAGCTTGCTTACTTTTAACAAATGAATTATATTTTTCACTTGCAACTATCCCGACCTTTTCAATTAGATAGAAAAATCCTTTTTCAATAAGAAGATTTGTAGATTCTCTGCCAGTTACCCTGTGTTTTTCACCTCGTATCTTTATTAATACTGAAGAAGCCTCAATATGTTTAAGTTTCTGATATGTCTTATTCTCATGTTGAACCGGCACAAGATCAGCCGATATCTCCAAGATTTCATAGTCATCTCTTTTTGATGGGCCTTTTGACTCTTCTTCACCTTCTTGTTGTTCTTGTTTATTCTTCTCTGCCGCTTCTTGCAAAAGCTTAAAAATTCTTAAAAACTCCTTTGATTGGTCATTTACATCTCTTACCTTCTTGGACATTGAAGCCAGCATTGAAAGAAGCTCGCTCTTAATTGAAAGATACCGTGTTTGATCATCCAGAGTACCATAAGTCTTTTGAATCTTGGAAAGCAAATCAGTTGCATCATTCTCTAAAGTATAAAGGTCGCCTGTTAAGCCTTCTGCTTCCTTAGCGAGATCTGCTATTTTATCACTTAAATCTTCTATTTTTGTACCATCTGCATACGCCTGGCGTATTTCATCCATCATGGAAATAATACGAGTTATATCACGCTCTAAATAGTCCTTTGACTCCATAATTTCGTTATAGAGCTTATCTGCATCAGCACGCACCTGCTCTCGCTTTTCCTTAGAGTCGCCAAATGCCATATCCCACAAGCCGCCCTTTTCTCCTCTCTTCTCTGCTTCTTCAAATAGCATTTGGTAATGCCTATAATCTTCGCCTAGGCGCTTTTCAATAATATCATTGAGATTCTCTTTTAAATTCGCCTTCTCTGCCTCTAATTGCGCCTCTGTAATTTCTCCGCGCTCATATTTATCAACGATTCTTTTATATTCATCCAAAATAATATCACCAACCACCTTTGCCTTCATTGATTGTTCATTAAGCCTGGCCTGCACCTCAAGCGCCTGCTGGAATATCTCATCCTTTAATTTTCCTTGCGCTGCCTCATCTGCTGATTTACCATAATAAGCACCTGACCATTGATGTTGTTGGTCCCATTCGCTCTCAATATATTTCTTTATTTCATCAGGGCTCATCTGCAAAAATTCCTTTATCTTATCCTCTGTTAAAAACATATTTTTTATGGTGCCATCAACCTTATAACCTGAAAGCATATTATTTATTCCTTCTTCAGTCCACTCAATACCACATGAAACAATCATAGCAGCTACAAATCCTGCACCAATGCCTGACACAATGCTTGCACCACCTGCACCAATAGCACCTGCTCCTGCTGCAACTGCAGCCTTACCTGCAGCCGCCGCTGTAGCAGTTCCAGCTAAATCAGCAGCCAAGGCAACGGTCATTGCCTTAGTCACCTCTTTTAACTTTTCATCATCTTTGGCCTTAAGATACGCATCTGTAGCAGTATATCCATATCCTAGCACGGTAAGAATCTTAAGCGCAGAATCTAATTTTGTATTTGCTGGGCTACCTATGCCCTCATCCATTGCATCTGCAAGTCGACGCTTATTATCCATATTAATCCTGGATATCTCATTCTTGGCATCATCAAGAAAATCATCAAGTGCTTGCCCCTTTAATGCTGTTTTAAGCGCCTCATTATCATTTTCTCTTATGGCCTCCTTTATTGCCTTTGCCTTATCGTAGAAAGGGTGATCTTTTGGAATTAATCCCTTTATCTTTGATTCCTCCTCAATCATACGCTGCAGCATCTTTGCAGTATTTGAAGAATCTTCATTAAAATCACCGGTCATATGCCCTTTAAATTTTAGCTCATAATCTGCAGTTATTTTATTCATCCGGTCAATGCTGGTGTACTTAGCCTTGGTAAGATCTTCTATAACATTTTCAGCAGGTTGATTTTCAACAATCCGAACCTTACCATCCTGTGTAACAATATTACCGCTCTTATCATAAAGCACAATGTCTGCCTTGGCCTTTGCCTTATCGAGCATATAGGTCACCTCTAGTGAGCGCTGGCCATAGGCTCCAGGATAACCCTCATGAACTATTTCAGGAAATTTCTTCTGAAATTCCTGGCTCAATTTGCCATCAGGATCCCTTGGAAACATAGTAACCTCACTCTGACGCATAAGCTCATTAATCTTTGCATAATTTACATTTCCGTTTGCATCTACCATTGGCATGCCTGTAGTCTTCTCTGCCCATTTAATAAGGGCATTTTCAACATATCTTTCTGCGTAATTATTCTTGCAAAAAAAAGTGGCATCAAAATCTGCATTTGCAGCCTTTTTTATATATTCAATTGGGTCTTTATCCCGTAATGCAAGCGGCGCCTTCCATCCTCCTGTTGGAACCATTGCATCAACTGGCCTATTAACGCCTTGTTTGACTGCGTCTTTGGCCGTCTCTGTCCAGGTCTCTTGAAATGCCTGATAACGATAATCTACAATCTGCTTGGCTAAATCTCTCTTGGTATTATCGCCACTTGTGGCAAGGTTAATAATAATCTCCTTGCCGCTCTTCCACTGTGCAAAGAGGCGTAGTGCCTGATCCCTATTAAACCCATTCTTAACCATCTGATCAACCAGTTGTTGGGCATTCTGAGCAAAGGCTATTTGCGATAAAAGACAAATAAACAATACGATAACAAATATCTTCCTCATATTTATCTCCTCTCAAATAATATATAATACCAATACCACTTCGTAAGTAGCCAGGCTTAGCGGTAAGGCTCTTAACCCTCCAAACTCCTAACTCCCAACTCCAAACTTGTAAGTTAGTATTATATCACTTTACTATGGAAATGAAACTGAATTGATAGCAAATTTCAGGACAGACTTCGTCCTTTTAAAATATGCTCTATTTGAAAAACTAGGCGTATTTGTGGAATTGCTTAGATAACGCCGGAAGGCTAACCTACGATCTTGACGTTAATTGCGCGTGGGCCTTTTGGAGACTTTTCTACCTCAAACTCAACTGCCTGCTCTTCCTTCAATGCTTCAAATGAGGTATCTATAAGGCTTGACTGATGAAAAAATACTTCTCTGCCATCTGTGTCTGAAATAAAACCAAATCCTCTTTCTCTTACTACTTTTTTAATCTTTCCTGCGTGCATTTTAACACTCCTCTTTAAAAGACAATGCCGACATCAAAAAGTTTGATGCCGGCCTTTTTGTCTAATTACATCTTCACAACTTTAGTTGCCTGGTCGCCTTTTGGGCCCTTGGTAACCTCAAATTCCACTTCTTGGCCTTCATCCAAAGTCTTATAACCATCCCCTTGGATTACGCTGTGATGGACAAATACGTCGCTTCCAGATTCAGGAGTGATAAATCCATATCCCTTCTGATTCGAGAACCATTTTACTTTTCCTTTAACCATTACTTCTTACCTCCTTTCTTCTATTATTTAGTAAATCTGGATAGAACATTTGTCATCACTTTAGCCCAAGAATTTATTTTCTTTAAGCAAAGCACTAACAACAAAAAAACCGAAGGGTTTGAATCAAACCTTTCGGCCTTGACTTCTAACCTCTTATTTACTATTGAATAATGTTACCACATTAATCTTTTATTGTCAATTATTTTTTTTCTTTATTTCTTGCTTCTATAACCTGTTCAGAAATTGCATTGGGCACCTCTACGTATTTCTCAAAATGCATTGTATAGGTAGCCCTGCCGCTGCTTAATGATCTTAAGGCGCTGGCAAACCCGAATAATTCTGAAAGGGGTGCTTCTGCTGTAATGATCTGTTGGCCAGCCTTTGGTTCTAGACCAAAGACCTTGCCTCTTTTAGAGCAGATATACCCTACGATGTTTCCCACGCTTATCTCTGGCGTTGTTACCTCAATTGACATTGAGGGCTCAAGTAGCACGGGGACGCATTTTCTAAAAGCACTCTTGAAACACTCTATAGCAGCAATCTTAAAAGCAATCTCTGACGAATCTACTTCATGAAAAGAGCCATCTACAAGATTTGTCCGCACATCAACTACCGGGTATCCAGCTAATACGCCTTTTTTCAGAGCCTCAATTATACCCTTTTCTACGGCTGGAATATACTCTTTAGGAATTGCTCCGCCTCTAATACTATCCTCAAATTCAAAGCCTTCTCCTGGTTTTGAAGGAGATAGCTCGATCATCACATGGCCGTATTGGCCGCGGCCACCGCTCTGCTTGACATGTTTATATTCTTCAGTAATAGAATTTAATATCGTCTCTTTATATGCAACCTTGGGTTGGCCTACTATTGCCTCAACTGAAAATTCATGCTTTAATCTATCCACTATAACTTCAAGATGTAACTCTCCCATTCCTGATATAATTGTCTCTTCTGTTTCAACATCGGTCTCAACGGTAAAGGTAGGGTCTTCTTCTGCTAGTCTTAATAATGCCTTTGTTAATTTATCCTGGTCAGATCGGCTCTGGGGCTTGATGCTGATGGATACAACCGGAGATGGAAATTCAATTGCCTCGAGTATAACAGGATTTTCAGGATCACAAAGCGTATCTCCTGTAACTGTATGATCCAGGCCAATAGCAGCAGCAATATCTCCTGCAGATACCTCTTGAATATTCTCTCTTTCATTGGCATGCATCTGTAAAATACGGGAAATCCTCTCTTTTTTATCTTTGGTGGCATTTAAAACATACGTACCTGATTGCATCTTGCCTGAATAAACCCTGAAATAAACTAACTTTCCCATATGCGGGTCAGCCTGTACCTTAAAGGCCAAGGCTGCAAAAGGTTCACTATCAGAAGGGCTACGTTCAATAATACTCTGATTGTCAGATACAGAAGTGCCTTTGACTGCCTGCAAATCTTTCGGAGATGGCAAAAATAATGTTATTGCATCCAGCAATTTCTGGATCCCTTTATTTTTAAATGCTGCTCCGCAAAGGACAGGAACCATTTTATTGCCTACAACACCCTTACGGATAGCACCTATAAGATCATCTTTTGCCAGGAGGCCTTCGCCGCTAAGATACTTTTCAGTAAGATGATCCTCTATTTCAACTGCCTTCTGCAACATAACATTGCGGTAATGCCTTGCGCTTTCTTTTAAATCTGCCGGTATTTCCTCAATATCAAAATCTTTTCCTTGCGTTTCATCGTCATAGATATATGCCTTCATATCCAATAGATCAATTACCCCTCTAAAACCCTCTCCCGATCCTACGGGTATCTGCAAGGGGATGGCGTTTGCACCCAATTCTGCCTCAATGCTCTTTAATACGGCAAAGAAGTCAGCACCAGTTCTGTCCATCTTATTTACAAATGCTATCTTTGGTACATTATATTTCTCTGATTGGCGCCATACTGCTTCAGACTGCGGCTCTACTCCTCCAACGCCACAAAAAACAGCAACTGCTCCATCAAGGACCCTTAAGCTTCGCTCTACTTCAACGGTAAAATCCACATGTCCGGGCGTATCAATAATATTAATCCTATGCTCATTCCAAAAACAAGTTGTGGCAGCTGAAGTAATGGTAATGCCGCGCTCCTGCTCCTGCTTCATCCAATCCATCTGTGCCTTGCCGTCATGAACTTCACCAATCTTGTGCGACTTACCAGTATAAAAAAGGATGCGCTCGGTTAACGTGGTTTTACCGGCATCTATATGAGCCATAATGCCTATATTTCTAGTTTTTTCTAATTCTATAGTACGTGCCATTCTTTATGCTCCTTAAATATAAAAATAAAAACCTCCGCCATTGCTAACGAAGGTTCTATACACTTAATTTTTAAGTTTTACCCTTCAGACACAACGTTTCTAAAACTAATGAAGTATACACCAAAATTAAAATTTTTGCAAGATTAATTTTTCTAAACTTCATCTTCTAACTCAATGGGCTGAATCATATCTTCGGCTATCTCAACGATTTTTTCGTTAGAAAATTCTTCGGCTGGCCTTTCGTTATACTTATCGGCAATTTCCTTCATAACCTCATTCTTAAATTTCGCCCATATGCAGAATGGAACAAATTTCACAGAATCAGTCTCGACATCAACATATCCAAAACATGATGAGCATTGCTTAAGCCGTTCGCTCTCTAAAATATAATCGTCTTCAAAAGGAAGAATGATTATCTCTAATATCGCATTAGGATTTTTCAGTACCGTTTCCTCTCTAACAACCTCTAAGAATTCCCTCCCCCAAATTAACTTTCCACCGATACGCATCCAGCGAATCATGGCGGCAAATCCTTTTGCTCCC
Source organism: Candidatus Omnitrophota bacterium (assembly GCA_041309125.1). Classification (GTDB taxonomy): domain Bacteria; phylum Omnitrophota; class Gorgyraeia; order Gygaellales; family Gygaellaceae; genus JBFZAD01. The sequence continues at coordinate 2,282 of JBFZAD010000174.1, read as the reverse complement.
AGCAATGCACTAAAATTCCAATTCTTTAAATAAATCTTTAAAAGTTTCAAATGAACCCATAGCCTTCGAAGTCTACCTATAGGTTTAGAGACATACTTAGCTACTCTTTTATCCAGGGCCCTAAGATCAGCAATGCTAGCGGCAAACCCATGCTTAAGAAAATGAGAAATAGGCACAAAGCTCTCGCCAATTGGCACAAGATAAGTAAAGCTTTCGCAATTTGCATGCACACCAGCAAATGTTACCACATCTCTATTTAATACTTTTTGAATATTGTTAAATTCTAAGGAACCCATTGGCACGAATTCCACACCTTGGCCTACTGCCTTGCCAAGAAGATCTTCTATGTCCTCCTGTGTGGTACGCTCTGGCGAATACCTAAGTTTATCCTTTGACCATACATGTGTAAGCGGCATAAAATAAATACCGCGTATATGGGGCTTATTGACACAGAATTTAAGAAACTCAGGGATCTCGTCTCCATTGATCTCTTTATCAATTACAGACATCAAAACCACCTTGCCATTTTTATGACCGGATAAATTCTCTAAGGCTTTCAATTTTAACTCCATGGCATGCGGGTGTGCCCTTAGCTCTGAATACATCTCTTTCTTAAAGCCATCAAATGCTATTAATACAGTCACTCCGCTATCAATAACCTTCTGGGCATAAGCCTTATCTGCAATACGTAGCCCATTTGTTGCCATGCGTACAATAAGTCCGTAGGAATGGGCTAATTTTATAATATCAAATAAGTCCTCTCGAACAGTAGGCTCTCCTCCAAAAAGCTGGATTGAAGGAGGATGGGGCAGCTGGGAGCAATGTTTAAATACCCTATCGAAAAATTCCATACGAGGTTCGAACTTAAAACCCATAGCCGGGACATTGGTTATACAGATCGGACAATTCATATTGCAGCGGTTTGTGGTCTCAATGAAAACAAGATTTGGTGTCTTGTGTTGACAATCAAGACACATCATATGACACCCTTGATAATGCACATCGGATAAAAAGTCTCTTTTATCACGGTATCTGGTAGCGTCATTTGATATAAGAGTCTTTACAATACCGCAATCCGGGCAGTGCTTATAAAGATATTCTTTATTATTCTCCTGATGATGAGTTACATTCACAAGTTTTTTGCACTTATCACACATCCCTATATTCATCTTCTTCCCCTATTTTGAAGTAACTATTTCCTTTTGGCGATCTTCTAAACCCTGGCCATATCCTTCTTTATTATATTTTCTGGCCATTTCTTTCATAAGAGGTTTTTTAAACCGCTCCCAGATACAAAATGGGATTGATTTTATTGTATCGGTCTTTACATCAATATATGCAAAACATGAAGAGCACTTTTCAAGGCGTTCACTCTCCATAATGTCATCATCCTCAAAGGGGAGTACCAGAATTTGCAAAGCCCCTTTTAGGTTTGTCAATACGGTATTTTGCTGCAAAATGTCTTTTACCTTTGACCCCATAATAAGCCTTCCGATAATCTTTATCCAACGCAAAAAGGCAGCAAATCCTTTCACTCCAAGAACAGCATCAAAATTAACATGTTTAAAAAATAACCTTGTTAATTTAAATATCAGGATCTTCTTAGCCAATTTTCCTATCGGCTTATTGGGAATATTCTTATCAAGCTTTCGTAGATCATCTATGACTTGAAAAAGCCCATATTTTAGGAAATGAGAAATAGATACATACTTATCATTCTGAGGGATTAGGTAAGTAAAACTTTCGCAATTCGGATGCACCCCCGTAAAAGGTAAAAGTGTTATGTTGAATGCCTTGGCCAGGCTCTTAAATTCCCATGACCCAAGCGGAACAAATTCAGCCTTTCCATCTACTGCTCTATTTACTATTATTTCTACATCTTCAGGCGTAGTCCTTGAAGGCTCATAATCAAATTTATCGCTTGACCAGACTTGAGCCAGCGGCATCAAAAACATACCTCGTATCTGAGGATTCTTTAAACAATAATCTAGAAACTCAGGCATATCTTTACCATTCATATCTTTATCAATAACTGTCATTAGTACAACTTTATTGCGGGGATGGTTTTTAAGATTCTCCAATGCCTTTAATTTAATTTCAAGGGTCTTTGGGTTATTGCGTAGCCTCTTATACATCTCTTCATTCAGGCCGTCAAAGGCAATTAGTATTGCAGCACCACTTGCAATAAGCTTTTCAGTATACTCTTTATCTGCAAGCTTAAGGCCATTTGTAACTAGCCGAACCGATAATTTATATGACTTTGCCAGCTTTATAATATCCAG
>JBFZAD010000173.1:0-5367 GCA_041309125.1 Candidatus Omnitrophota bacterium | reverse complement strand
CAGGTGGATTAATATTAGGTGCGCTTTTTATGGCCACTGATTATGTTACTTCCCCATTAACACGCAAGGGGCAAATTGTATTTGGTATAGGATGCGGCTTATTAACTGCCATAATCAGGCTTTGGGGAGGCTATCCAGAAGGTGTTTCTTATGCAATTTTGATGATGAATGCCGCAACCCCAATAATCGATCGCTATACTAAAACAAGGATCTACGGAACATGAGAAAAAATCTTCTTAGAGAATTTTTAAAGGGAATTATCAAAGAAAACCCGACATTTGTCCTGGCCTTGGGGCTTTGTCCGACTTTGGCAGTTTCAGTATCAGTGGTAAATGGTATTGGTATGGGTATAGCTGCTACCTTTGTGCTTTTAGGCTCAAATATAATTATTTCTCTTTTGAGAAATATTATTCCTGACAGAGTCCGAATCCCATGTTTTATTGTGGTTATTGCCACTTTTGTTACTATCAATGAATTAGTAATGAAGGCGTATACTCCAGCTTTAGATCGCGCCCTAGGTATATATGTGCCTTTAATTGTGGTAAACTGTATTGTCCTTGGTAGAGCTGAAGCCTATGCACAGAAAGAAGGTGTGATTAATTCAATTTTTGATGGACTTGGCATGGGCGTTGGTTTTACATTGGCATTAATATTAATCTCTGGGATAAGAGAATTTTTAGGTTCAGGCAAGCTCTTAGGGTTTACACTTATCAAGAGCTTTGAGCCTGCATTAATGTTTATTATGCCACCAGGTGCGCTTTTGGTTATCGGACTATTGTTAGCATTTTTTAATATTATAAAAAATAAAAAAACATGAGCGCCTCACAATTCTTATCAATATTTATTTCAAGTGTATTCATCTACAATGTAATTTTTTCTAGATTCTTAGGTCTTTGTTCATTTATAGCCATCTCAAAAGAGACAAAGCCAGCCTTAGCAATGAGCTTAGCAGTAATGTTCGTTACTACCATGTCATCAATAATAACATGGCTTATCTACAACTTTTTATTAATTCCTTTTAACATGGCTTATTTGCGTACAATTTCTTTTATCCTTGTTATTGCAACATTTGTTCAGCTTGTTGAGATGGTAATAAAAAAGATAAGTCCTTCCCTATACAGATTTTTTGGGATATATCTACCCTTGATTACTGTAAACTGCGCAGTTTTGGGTGTTGCAGTTCTAAACAGCGATATGTTTTTTGTAAATAATAAAGCCATAACAGGCAGCTTCTATTACTCGGTGTTCCAGGGCATTTGTGTGGGCTTAGGCTATACTTTGGCCATGCTGTTGATGTCTGGAATAAGAGAGAGGCTTGACTATTGTGATGTCCCTGAAAGCGTAAAAGATTTTCCTCTTGCATTTATAATAGCTGCGATCATGGGGTTGAGCTTTATGGGATTTAATGGGTTTAGGTTCTAAATGAGGATACACCCCAGCACTAATTTTGTGGATGTTTTCATATACAAAATTAGTGCTGGGTTAATTCGCACAGCAACTTACGTTCACTTCGTTCCGTAAGTTGCGTGCTCATTAAATGGAAATATTAATACCGGTTTTAACTTTGGGGTTTTTGGGGTTAATCTTTGGCATTGGCCTGGCGCTTGCATCAAAGAAATTATCTGTCAAGGGCGATCCTAGATTAGAGAAGATCCATGGGCTTCTACCTGGTTCAAACTGCGGAGCCTGTGGAGGCGCAGGCTGTTTTGGCTTTGCAGAGGAGGTATTAAGCGGAAAAAAGAAGATTGATGCCTGTAGAGTGAGCTCAGATACGGCAAAAGAAGAGATTGCGAATGTTTTAGGAAGAAAATTAATAAAGGATGTGAAGAGAGTTGCTGTCTTGCATTGTAATGGTGGAGTGAAGGTAAAGGATAAATTTATTTATAAGGGAGCACAGGATTGCATAGCAGCAAATTTAGTCTTACAGGGTCAAAAAGAGTGCGTATGGGGTTGCCTTGGGTTTGGAACATGCGTTAAAGTATGTCCCTTTGATGCAATAAAGATGTCGCAAGATGGCCTTCCAATTGTTGATAAAAATAAATGCAAGGCATGCAATAAATGTGTAGAAGTCTGCCCAAAGAAATTATTCGACCTTGTAGATACCAGACACAGCATTTTTGTTTTATGCAGCTCACATGATTTAGGTAAAGATACTAAGGCGGTCTGTACCGTAGGTTGTATAGCATGTAAACTCTGCGAAAAGGCCTGCAAGTTTGACGCTATTCATGTTGTAGGCAATCTGGCAGTTATAGACTATAATAAATGCACATCGTGTGGCGAATGTGTTAAGGTTTGTCCTGTTAAGGTGATTATTCAGCGAATTTAGATGGTTCGTAGTGCGTCATGCGTCATGCGTATTGCGTTTATGTTTTTACGCACTACGCAGTACGCACTACGCACGACGAACAACAATATAAAAATATTATGACTAACATAGCAGTTTTCGCATCGGGATCAGGGAGCAATTTTCAGGCTATAGTTAAAGCGATAAAGAAGGGTAAGATTCAGAATGCCCAGGTGAAGCTTTTAGTCTGCGATAATCCTGCTGCTTTTGTCTTAAAGCGCGCAAGAAAAGCAGGTGTAAGGAGTTTTTTAGTAGAGCTTAAAGATTTTAAAACTAAGGATGACTATGAGCAGAAGATTTTAGAGGAGTTAAAAAAAGAGGATATACAACTTATAGCTCTAGCAGGTTATATGAAGATAGTTGGCAATGTATTGGTAGATGCCTTCCTAAATAAGATAATAAATATCCATCCGGCTTTACTTCCTTCATTTAAAGGTGCTCATGGCATAAAAGATGCATTTGAATATGGGGTGAAGTTGACAGGCGTTACAGTGCATTTTGTTGACAAAGAGATGGACCACGGGCCTATAATTATGCAGAAAGAAGTTAAGATAGAAGAAAGTGATACCCTAGAATCTTTAGAAAAGAAGATTCATAAGGTTGAACATAAGATTTATCCTGAAAGTATTAATTTATTTGCGGAAGGAAGGCTAAAAGCTCAAGGAAGAAAAGTTACCATCGTCTAATTTCATCTTTTCTAATAAACTCCTACCAAATTCTTGTTTTTCTTCAGTCCTTAAATCAGTGATTTCAACTGATAAAAAATCCTTAAATTCATAGGATCTTATGATAGTATACGCAATAAATCTTGTTATCTGCTCTTCATAACTTTTATTGAATATAACCGGGTCCATGTCAAATTCAAATTTGAATACCCCATCTTTAAATATCGCATCAAATATAGAATGAGAGTCCTCTTTGGACAATACATTTTTTATACGCTGTGAAATCTGCCCAGTAATAAATTGAGCAAGGCTCATATCGTAAAATTTGAAGTGTTTGCCATCTGGGTCATCTATTGCATCTTCCTTTAGCTCTAGTTTGAGCAAGAATCTTTTATTTATCTCTTCTTCTGGTATATAACCCACATATGCCTTTTTTGTGTCCAGTATATTAGCGATAATTGTATAATCTATGCCAACTTTTATATCAGAGATAACCAAGCCATAGAATTCAGGCGTCTTATCGCAATTAAGTAAAACCCTTCCAATAGCAGTCAATATATTCCTTAATTTTTCAATTAGTGCTTCATCGAAAAATTTATCTTTGGTTATTCCATATTCATCATGGAGCATCTTTGAGGTAGATGCATATACCCATAAGGTATTGGGTAGCCGTTTTGTTATAACGTCAAGATTATATTCGTCTTTGCAGATTTTTTTTATTACGGATGGGATTTCATTTTCTTTATAGGTTGATTCTGTAACAGGCGAGCAGCCAATTAGAGAGATAAATAATATGGCGAGTGTATTATATAGAAGGACGGGTCTTGCCGAATTCTTTAAAAATGGCTTCAATCTCATCGAAATTTAATTCTTCCTTTTCCAGCAATTCTTGGGCAAAACGGTCAAGCAGGGCAGATTCTCTTACGAGAAGCTCTTGAACTTCTCTTAGGCAGGTTTGCAGTATTTCCTGCACCTCATTGTTTAACTGCTGTTTAATGCTCTCTGATAAAAATGAACCGCCCCCGGATCTAAATACACCATAATTCTTGGGAACTGACTCAAGCAAGCTATAGTCACCCACAAGGCCGGATTTTCCCATTCCCCATTCCCAGACCATATGATGGGCAGTCCACATTGCTTTATTAAAGTCGCTGCTTACCCCAGAAGTAGTTGTATTTATTTTAAGCCTTTCTGCGGCATATGAACCAAGGCTCACCTGTATATCTCCTAGGTATTGCTCTTTAGTTCTGACATGTATTTCTTCCCGGGGTTGAGGCATTACAAAACCTAATGCACCGCCTCTGGAAAGAATCGTTGCCTTAAAAACATCTTTATGAGGAGCCAGGAAATACATAGCAATTGCATGGCCTGCCTCGTGATATGCAATTTTTCTTTTTTCTTCAGGGTTGAATACAACTTTATGTTTTACTCCCATTTCAACTCTGTCATATGCCTCTGAGACTTCCTTCATTGAGATAGTCTCTTTTTTATTTCTAACGGCAATTAATGCGGACTCTCTTATTAAATTAGCTATGTCTGCGGGGCTATTTCCAACTGTCAGCCTAGCAAGCCTAGACCTGTCTATAGAAGGTTCATATTTTACCTCTTTAAGATAATATTCAAAAAGTTTTTCGCGTTCATCCAGATTTGGCAGATGAACATAGATCTTCCTATCAAATCTCCCAGGCCGCAGCAGTGCCGGGTCCAGGAAGCTTTCCGGGGCATTGGTTGCACCTATGACAATTACATTGAAGTCTTTTTCCTTAAGGCCGTCCATCTCTATAAGGAGCTGGTTTAAAGTGGTATTAGATTCAGTTTGGCCTCCGAAACCTCTATCTACCGCACGTTGCGCTCCAACTGCATCTAATTCGTCAATAAATATAATACATCCACCCTCAACATAGGCAAGTTGTCGAGCATGCTTAAAAAGTTTTCTTATGCGGCTTGCACCGACGCCAACAAACATCTCTATGAATTCAGAGCCAGACATTGCTATAAAGGGCAGGTTTGACTCTGTTGCAATTGCCTTTGCAAGGTATGTCTTTCCGCAGCCAGGAGGGCCCATCATGCATATACCTCTTAAAATTTTTCCTCCTATCCTTTGGAGCTGTGCTCTATCAGTAATTAATCTTACAACTTCAAGCGCTTCTTGTTTTGCCTCTTCCATTCCTATGACATCTTTCCAGTGTATTTGTATCTCGTCTGACTTTACCGCCTTCTTTTGGATGCTCGTAAATTGTGAATAACCGCCTCTCATAGCCCATATCCATATTCCGAAAGAGAGAGGCAGGCTAAATAGCTGCATTACAAAGATTACATAGAAAAATAGCGCATTCTGGGCAAGCATGGATTTCTTGG
>JBFZAD010000172.1:0-13726 GCA_041309125.1 Candidatus Omnitrophota bacterium | reverse complement strand
TGTCTTCCGTATTTTCCAAAAATTTATTTCCTAAATCAAATAGCATCAAAGGGTAACCCAGATTTGTAGAATAATAATTATTTAGCCACTTAGGAACTTGTGTGTTAAAAATAGGTGATATCTTACCGCCTAATAAATCAGCCTTTGGATTATTCCTAAAAATTTTATAAATTTTCTCAAGCCAATCATTATCAACTAAACAATCATCATCTGTGAATGCTATTATGTCTCCCTTTGCAGACTCTATTCCAGTGTTAAGGGCGTATGTTTTTCCTTGCCTTGATTCGAATATATATTTTAATCTACCATTAAATTTAACTTTTAATTCATTAATTAATTCTTTCGTCCTATCTTTTGAGTTGTTGTCTACTATAATTATTTCGTAATCAAAAGAATCCATATTCTTTTGATTTAAAATTGAATTTAAAGTAGCCTTTAAGCTTTCACAGCGATTGAAAGTAGCTATTATTACAGTAATAAAATCTTTGTTTGCTTTGTTAGTTTCCATATCTTGTATTATAAGCTTCGTAAATTAAGCCTGACTTGTAGAAAAGGTTAAGCTCTTTATTGAATATTTTGTTGATGCTTCTATTAATTATTAATTCCTTTGGATAGTCTAAAATATTAATAAAGAATTCTTTTATTAACCAGCCAGGAATACCGAACAGCGATTTTCCTCCTCCTGTTAAAATATCTGTTTTAATAACAAAATCTGACCTCCCTAGGCAGAAATATAATCTTCTAAAATAATGCTTTTGAATCTTCTCTTTACTAATTTTGTGGTACACAAGACAATCAGGCTCATAAAAGATTTTTTTATTTGCTGCCAATAGCCTATTGAATAAGTCTACTTCCTCTCCTGACAATAAAAATCTTCCAATCCTTCCTAATTTTGTATTAAAATCGCTGAGCTCATTTAAAACTTCTTTTTTAATTGCAAAGTTGCAGCCAAAAAAAGGGAATTCTCTTGAATTAGTTTGAAATGGTACATCCCCATAATTAAGCAATGCTAAATTCCTATGAAATCTTTCCGTTAGCCAAGAGGGTGGCGTAGATAACCATTTTGCTAATATTCTTCCTCCTAAAGCATCACAATGATACTTTAGAAAGGCTGAATTAATGCTGTCAAGCCAACTCGTACTGAGAATCGCATCATCATCAGTAAAGGCAACTATTTCTCCTTTCGATTCTTGTATACCTGTGTTTCTAGCATAAGACAAACCCTGTTTGCATTCAAAGACATAACGAAGTCTTCCATTAAATTTTTCACTATATTCTTCAGTCAAATCTTTTGTGCCGTCATTAGAATTATTATCAACAACTATGATTTCATAATTTAAGCTTGAATTGAATTCTTGGTTCAAGAGAGAGTTAAGAACATCTCTTAGTTGCTCACGTCGGTTAAAAGTACATATAATGACGCTAATTTGCATATTTTTCCTAATTCCGATTATTGACTAATTTATAATATTGAGATCTTACTTTATTCGCTATAATATCCCAAGTATAACTATTTAATACTTTTTCTCTCCCATTTTCACCCATACTTATTCTCTCTTGCTTGTTATTTAATAATCTCATTATGGCATTTGCGAGCTCTTCTTCGTGCCCGTATTCAACTAATAGGCCATCCCTGTTTTCATCCACTATCGTAGATTGAGGTGAATTCTTACAGGCTATTACTGGTTTTCTATGTATCCATGCTTCTAAATATACAATCCCAAATGAATCACAATTAGATGGTAAGGCAAAAATATCTGAAGCTGCGAAAATTTCTGATTTTTCTTCTTCAGAGAAATTATCAATGTAAATTACTTTGTCCCTATCATCGACTCTTAAAGCATTAATTTTATTATTAATAATTGAATGGTAATTTATTGAGTAGTTGCTTGATCTGGAACCAGCTAAAACTAATCTTGCCTGAGGAATATTTTGCCAAACTATTTGCATTGCCTCGATTAATGTTTCTATGCCTTTACCCTCTACTTTACGACCTACAAATAAAACAATTGGTTCATTTTCTAATCTATTCTTGCGTCTAAAGTTTTTCCCATCACAACAATTAAATTTATATGAATCTATACCTACTCCAATAACAGCAATCTTATTTTCGGAAATTCCTTTCTTAACTAGGAATTCTTTCTCATATGGGGTTAGGACAATTATCAAATCAGAAAACTTCATAATTCTGTAAATCATTGGATTTTCCACCCATTTAGACCCGATATGTAAGCAAGGTATTAAAACCAGAGGAAACTTTACTATTTTTTTAGCTAAGTAACAAAAATAAGAATGGGCTCCATATAAATTAAGAGACATAACTATATCAGGCTTAAATTTTATTATCTCCCAAATCATTTTCGGCACAAATGGTCCTTGTTTCAATTGAGGCAAAGCATCCCTAAATATGAATTTACTTAAGCGGCGAAGGCCTGGAAATTCAAAAATATAATTAAATAATAGCTTGTACGCTTTATAATTTATATTAAAACGTCTTACATTTATTCCTTTAATTACTTCCCTCGCAGGCAAAGGCAATCTATTTCTTTCAAAATAAGTTAACTCTCTCATGCTTGAAATATTCAATGCATAAACAGTCACATTTTCTTCAATACTTTGCAAACTTTCAGATAGCTCCTTTAAGTGTATTCCATTACCACCTCTAAATGTATTGTAATTAACAATTCCGACATGAAGAATCTTCATTGCATTTCCTTCTGTAGTCCTTTAAATAAATTGTATCAACCGCCAAAGACATAAATTGATCCCAATTTTCTTTCATTTTCTCATTTGCAGCTAATATTTTTGAAGAATCAAAATTTTTATAAGACTTTTGAATACTTTCAAATAAATCTTCTGTTTTTTCTCCACGCAAATCAAGCACACCGTTATCACTTCTATACATCTTCATTAAACCTTCTAATTTTTGTTTATAATAACTATTTGCATATAAACCTATGGTAGGGATTCCCTCGCTTAATGAGAAAAGACAAAAATGGTATGAAATACCCATTGATAATGAAGCATGCCTAATAATAAATTTAATATTTTTCCAAGAAACATCTTTATCGAATATTGCTGCTCTATCCCTATATTTTTTTAATCTTCCTATGATATTTTGCGATGAATCAATATCTGAGTCTCCTTTATTTAGGGCAATTGGGATAAAAATAAATTTAAATTGACGGTACTTTTCCATGAGTAGCTCGATTAGCTGGGCATATTTATCAAGTAATTCTTCTTCTAAAAATGAATAAGTACTTAATCTTACATTAATAGCTATAAATTTTTCAGGTAAGACGAAGTCAACTCCCCTTGTATTTTCTGGAATAGTTAAGGCATCGTCTCCTATTACACAAGATTCTCCTCGTTTTATACCTAAACTTATAAGGTTATCTAAAGAAACCTTCTCCCTTAAGGAAAGCAAGGACATTTGTTTAATCCCAAACTTAACTAGCAATTTGCTTGATAGCCTATCAATAGGACCTATTCCTTGGCCAGAAAAAACAACTGGCTTATCTTGAAGTTTAAAAATCCACGCAAATACCATTTTCCAAAATGCTTGCTCAATCCAAATATCATTAATATTACCACCCCCTACAACCCAATATGCATCCATTTTATTTAATATTTCGCTCCAATATCTTATTTCTTTATTTATAGAAAAGTTGATTTTTACTTTTTTATAAAATAGAGTACTTATTGCTAAATTTAAACCCCTGCAAATTAAAATAGCCCAAAAAAGGAGAGTGCAAATATATTTATAAATTTTTGTTTGCTTATTGTATTTTCGTATCCGCCAATGTGGCATTTTCAACAGAGGCCAAGTATCCCTGACCATTCTTACTTCTAAGTCTGAAGTCTCAAAACTTAGAGAAATCCCTTTATCTAGTATATAAAATGTTGAATTTGTTCGTTTCGCAATATAATTAACAACATTAATTAGCATTGCATTATCGCCAATATTTCTACTACTACCATGATCTATAAGAATATTAAAAGCCATATTAAAATTTTCTATATCTTAAATTATGCCATTCAGAGAATAGATTTATTGAGTAATATTCGTTCAAGAATATCTGAATATCTCCATATAAAGCTTTTCGCGCTCAAATATTTATTAATTCTTTTTGCAATAGGTAAAAATATATTTAATCGTTTAGAATGTCTGATACTTTGGTCAATTGCTTTGACTAAATCTAATCTATTCCTATCCAACGCTAAATCGCGAATTTGTATTGCATATTCCAAATCATAAACATGTTGAAGATAAGTTTTTGATATACTTCTTAAATTATAGTGCTCTCTTTTAAAAGTTATAAAACTTTCAAGCGCCCCATAGAGATCCAGCATCATCATGGTGCGAAAACACTTAGAGCATCTGCTACAATTTTTTTCATCCCCAACTACCCAACAAACATGTAGTGATTTCATGGCTATTTTAGACTTAGCAACTAATGCTGTCTTCTGGATGCGATTAAAGGCAGCACCATCATGAATAATGGTTGTTATGCTTGTAGATAAGAGAGGATCTGTAAGAACATGAGACCCTCTCGGATTAAGACTCCGGTATCCATCTGTAGAAGCGATTAGGACTTTACCATATTTGTTCTCAAAAATATGTGCTATACTTGCGAGAGCACATCCATGAGAAAGATTTCCCCAATCACATTGCCTAAAGGATGTTTCTTTAAGATTGGTAGTAATATCAATAAAATTCTTACCAAGTTCAAATGCTGCTTCTTGTAATGTATTTCGCATTCGCTGAAATGCTTCATAATTACGAAGTCGTATATCAAATCCACCAACAATTAAAAGATCATCAATATGAATCCAATCTTCAGAATCATTAATATTATTATGTCTTAAAACTGTAAAGAAGGAATCCACGCCACCCGAAAAGAAAGCTGCAGTTCTATTAGGACGTTCTTTATTTTCGTTGCTAGCTAATTCTGCTTTAATCTTTATTATATGCAAATCAGGATACCAACATTTCCAGATTTGAACTACTTCTTTAATATTCTTAAAAAGCATCGGATCTACAGGAGCACAAATTTCTAAAGGTTCACCCAAAGTAAATGCCAACGGAGCTAAACCCACTAGCCAAGGATTTCCTGACCTTGTTAAAGATTGTTCATATATTGCCGGCACTTCATACCAATATTTTTCTGGTGCAAAGGTTTTGTTATCATATTCAACTTTACCAACCAATCGAACTCTATCTCCAAAGTCAGGAGATTGAATAATTTCTATATGTTTTAGTTGCATTTTTATCCTTAATTATATTTTTCTACTTCAATCCCCATTGTATCTTAGGCAAAAATACAGCATTAGAGTGATTATCTAATCCCTTTGCCTCTATCCTAAAAATGTCTTTTTTCCTAATCACATAGGGATGAACCATCTCCCTATCCAAAATAGATATCTTTGCAACATAAATACCAGAAGCTAGCCCAATATCTCCTAGGTTAATCTTTATTCTTCCTTTTCCATCAACGTTATTAAGCTTGAATCCATTTTCTTTGGTGTTAGAAGAGCAGCATAAGACGCCGTCTGCGCGGATGATTTCTAAAGAAAAAATGGGACTCTCTATTGATTTTTTTGCTTCGTAATCAACTTCTATTGTTATGCTCTCTCCGACTTCAAAGTTTTCCTTTTTCTGAAGCTGGCCATTGCAGATTGTTACATCCGATATCCTTATTAATTCCTCATGATTTGCTTTTACATAATAATCCTGGGTTGAGATTTTCTTTTTAACCTCTTCTTCTCTTTGTTTATAAACGATATTTTCATAATAGGGGATTACCTCTTCAGGTGTTCCCTGCTTTGAAATCTCACCCCTATTTAAAAGTATAACTCTTTTGCATAAGCTCTGGATTAATGTAAGGTTATGCGACACGATAAGAATTGTTGCGCCACATTTAAGCAGCTCTCTCATTTTCTCTGCGCATTTTGCCTGAAAGGATATATCACCAACTGACAAGACTTCATCAACTAGGAGTATATCTGGATCCATGTGGGCAGCTACGGAAAAGCCTAATCTTGAATACATGCCTGAAGAATATCTTTTAACGGGGGTATCAATAAATTCGCTTATCCCGGAAAATTCAATGATTTGGTCAATCTTACTATCTATTTCTTTACGAGTCATACCAAGAATCGTCCCATTAAGATAGATATTTTCTCTGCCGGTTAATTCATTGTGAAAGCCAGCTGCAACTTCAATTAGAGCTGAAAGCCTGCCTACAATATTCATTGTTCCTTTATTAGGTACCATAATACCTGACAATAGCTTAAGAATAGTGCTTTTGCCGGCTCCGTTTGGGCCTATAACTCCAAGCACATCGCCCTTTTTGACTTCGAAACTGACATCCTTAAGAGCCCAGAATTCTTCTCTTTTTAATCCATTGCCATTGCCAAACAGGCGTGGGATTGCATCGCGGAGCGAGTTGAATTTCTCGCCTTTCTTGAACTTCTTTGACACATTGTTAAACTCGATTACGTTCACTTATGCTCCTTTTAGCAAGGGGTCACCAAGTCACCAGGTCACAATGTCACACGTACTTTTTTACGGGTGACCTTGTGACTTTGTGTCCTTGTGACCTTAAATATTTTCTGCGAATAAAGGTTCATTTTTGCGAAAGACTTTCAATCCGATTATAAAGATTATTATTGAAGCGACGCCTGCATACGAAAGCCAAAACAAATCAGGCATTTTGTGCAGAACAACAACACTGTTCACTGATTCTAAAATGCTACCTATTGGATTTGCCAGTAGTAACGGCTTCCATTTACCAAACATGCTCGCCTCATAAAAAACAGGGGTAAAGAAGATTCCGAACATAAGAATAATTTCAACTATATACTTTACATCTCGAAAGAATAGATTAGCTGAAGATAGTAACAAACCCAGGCCTGCAGTAAACAATATTAAGAATATTAAAATAACTGGCATAAGGATAAGATATAAGCTTACGCCTACTTTTGCGATTATAAGTAATACTGATAAACCAAGCGTAGCAACTAAAAAGTCAAAAAGGCATGCAAGTACTGAGGAAAACGGCAATACTTCTTTTGGGAAGTATATTTTTGTAACAAGATTGATATTACCAACTAAACTTTGCACTGCGAATTTAATGGAGCTAATAAAGAATGTCCACGGCAGGACCTTAACCGCAACCGATACAATATCCCCCAATTCCATAGGCTGTTTAGATACGATAGAAATTGCTTTTTTTATGATAACACCTGCTAAGACTGCAATAATCGGCATAAATATTGCCCATATAAAGCCCATTGCAGCCTGTTTATATCTTACCTTGATATCCCTGAAGGTAAGCATGAATAGTAAGTCACGGTATTTGATGAGGTCTTTAAACACGTTTATTTCTCCTTAATTTAAAGATACTGCATATTTCTCGAATAACTGAATATATAACTCCTTATAGTCTTTTACCATTCTATCTAAACATAAATTACTGATTGCATAACTTCTGGCATTATTTCCTAACGACTCTCTTAGCTCAACATTACTTATTAATCTATTAATTGCTTCAGCTAATATCTCACTGTCTTTAGGTGGCACCAGTATGCCAACAGTATCATCAACAATCATTTCCCTAAGTTGAGGTATATCTGAAGCCACAATTGCTTTTCCCTGATACATTGCCTCTGCTAATGCCAATGGAAATCCCTCCCATAAACTCGGGAAAACAAAGATATCCATTATTTTTAATAAATCCGAGCTATCTAAACGAGTGCCTAAGAATCTAAAATTCTCTGCAATATTTAATTCTTTAACCATCTTTAGTAGGGCCTCCTTCATATGCCCATCACCAATAATTACAAAAATGACATTCCTGTTTTCTTTTATCACCAGATTAGCCGCATGAATCAAATAACAATGCCCCTTTTGTGTAACTAATCTTGACATCGTTCCCACCACAAAATCCGTATCTTTAATCTGTAGTTGGTGGAGTACTTCTTTAGAATCCCTGAAGGATTGAAGCCTATCAAAATCTAAGCCTGCGTATATTACTTTAACCTTATCTGGTTTTATATGTGATTTCTCTATTAAATTATTCTTTACAGTTTCAGATACAGCTACCGTACAACTATTAAACAAGGAGAAACAAAAATCTATAAAACGGTGAGATTTAGTTTTCCTAAGTAATAAATTCTCCTCAGACGAAAGTATTATAGGAATCCTGGCTAAAATAGCTGCTATGCCACCACAAAGATAAGAAGGAAAAAGAAAAGTATGCACTATATCTGGCCTTTCTCTCTTTAAAAATTTGAGAATTTTTAAAATAGATATAACTTTGTTTACTCTTTCTAATCCAAACATAACTGTCTTTACTCCAAGAGCTTTAACTTCATTCTCTAACACCCCAATTTGATATAAACATAAAAAAACTAATTCAAATTTATCCCTTGGAAGGCCTTTTAATAAATCGATTAATCTTTTCTCTGTGCCCCCCATATTAAACCTGTGAATTATAAATACAATTTTTATTTGGGTTTTGTTTAACATTTTCATATACCATTAACTTTTTTTAAAACACCCTCTTGCTACATTAATAACATCCTCTGCATCTTCATAAGTTAATTTAGCTGATAAAGGTAAAGATATTGTCCTATCTGAAACGTATTCTGCATTTGGAAAATCGCCTCTTTTATATCCAAATCCTTCTTTGTAATAACGATGCAGATGCAGTGCTATAAAATGAATCCCTGTGCCTATGTTTCTTTCATGCAGCGCCTGCTGAAATGAATCCCTGCTAATCTTAAGCTTACGTATATCCAACAAGAGCGTATAAAGATGCCTTGCGTGCCTTGTATCTGACTCTGCTGCCGCAGGAGTAATTACAGGCAAGTCACTAAACGCCCCGTCATACATTTCCCAGATTTCTTCTCGCCTTTTAAGATATCTTTCAACTCTGGGTAGCTGGTGCATTCCGATGGCTGCCTGGATATCCATCATATTGTATTTATAGCCAGGATATATGATTTCGTAATGCTTGAATCCTTCATCTGAATATCTTTTCCATGCGCCTTTGCTCATACCATGTAATGCGTAAATCTGTATCTTTTCAGCGAATTCATCATTATTGGTAGTAACCATACCGCCTTCGCCGGTAACAATATTCTTAGTTACATAAAAGCTGAAGCAGGTTAAATCCCCTATCGTGCCTATCTTTTTGCCGTGATACTTTGCTTCTATGGCATGCGCAGCATCCTCTATTACTATAAGATTATGTTTTTTGGCAATTTTCATTATCTTATCCATATCGCATGGTCTACCTGCAAAATGAACAGGGATAATTGCCTTTGTCTTCTTGGTGATCTTTTCTTCAATCAGCTCAGGGTTGATATTCATTGAAGAAAGCTCTATATCAACAAAAACAGGCTTTGCGCCAACATGAATTATAGTATTGGCAGTTGCAGCAAAGGTCATTGGAGTAGTAATTACTTCATCTCCGGGGCCAATGCCGCTTACAATTAAAGCCAGATGAAGCCCAGCAGTGCAGGAATTTAATGCCATGGCATGCTTTGCACCAATATAAGCCCTGAAAAACTCCTCAAATCTTGCTACTTTAGGCCCTGTTGAAAGCCAGCCAGAGCGAAGAGATGCTACTACCTCATTTATCTCATCCTCTTCTATTATAGGACTGCCAAAAATGAGAAACTTGTCTCTCTTGATCCAATTTAAGAATGTTAATTGATTGTGTTCCATCTTATCTTACTTGTAATGCTATCTCTTTTAAATCCTTAAAGAACGCCCTTTCTATTTTAAATAAAGACAAAGCGTATATGGCTAACGCAGACAAAGACAGAATAAAAAAGCTATAGTAAAAGGAAAAACCTGGATTATTTTGTAACAGGATATATTTCAGAATAATAATTCCTGCTGCCATGGTCAAAGAAGAAATTAAAGACGGTTTAAGGCTAAGGTAAATATGCTTCAAATCTATAGATAAGATTCTCATTGCCCAGATCAATGCAATTATGAAAGCGATAAAGCTTGATGCGCTTACCACTATAGCAATTCCATTTATTCCAAATAAGTTAATCATCGGATTAAAGAAGGTGAAAAATAAAATTACCTGTAATACAGTTATCCAGAATCCTATTTTTGGCTTTCCGACTGCCAGAAACACTACTCCCAAACCAGCTGGGAGCGCATTAAATATCCCTGCCCAGGATAAAATCTTTAATGTATCTGATGCGCCAAGCCATTGCTCTCCATAAAAAAATTTCAATAGTTCAGGTCCTAAAAGAAAAACGGCTATACCAAAAGGCAATGTGAACAAACTTATGTGCTTAAAGACTCTTAGGCTTGAAGATTTTAAATCAGTTAAATCATCCCGCAGCTTTGAGTAGGCCGGAAAAAGAACACGCTGTATCTTAGCTCCAAAATAATCTGAGCTAAAATTGGCAATATTAAAGGCTATGGCATATAAACCTAATGCAGTGACTCCTAATAGTTTACCCACTAAAAGATTATCTAAATTCATTTTTAAAAACCATACTAAACCTCCCAGGAAAAGAAATTTGCCAAAATCGAACATCTCAAATGCAATAAATTTGTCAAATTGAAACCTTGGATGCCATTTACTCAATACCCAAAACATAATATTTTGATACAGGGTTTTTGTCATATAAGCAACGACCAAGCTCCAGATTCCCGCTCCCGAGATTGCCAAGATAATAGCGGTTATTGAATAAATAAATGCCGTGCTGATATCAATCATTGACAGCCTTTTAAATTGCATGTTCTTTTCTAATAAAGTTCTGGGAATGATCCCAAAACAATTAATTAAAAAAACAATGGCTAACACCCTGATGACTTCGGTAACTTCTTTATTATTGAGGAAGCTACCGATTGCCGGTGCTGCAAGAACCAGGATAAAACAAATAATCGCGCCCAATAAAAGAATTATAAAGAATGCGGTATCCGCGGCTTTTTCGATATTGTCTTTTCTTTGGATTAACGCTGAATCAAAGCCCATGCTTTTAAATAGGCCAAGCGCATCCAATGCCACAAAAGCCAGAGAGTATAAGCCAAAAACAGCCGGTGCCAGCATACGAGCAAGAACAATAGTAGTGGTAAAAGAAATGCCTTTAGCAAGGAAACTTGTCCCTACTAACCACTTTACTCCGGAGACTGTTTGTTGTTTCAATGTCATTAGTTACTCTAATCTGATTAATAATTAAGGTTTGCTTTCGTTTATTTTCTTCAATGTGTCTATATCTAATTCTATTTTATTCAATCGGTTGAGCAGATTGTCTTTTGCCTTCCTAAGATTCTCAATTGCCTGCTCTTGGGATTCGTTGTCTTGCTTGATGCGGCCGATGTTGAGGTTTGTGTTTCTACTTTTTGTGTTTAGATCTTCGATCTCTACGCTATTTGCATCAATTTCGCTTTGATATGAGCTTACAGATTGCTCTAGCTTTTTTATCTTTGATTGAGTGCTATTGTTTGTATCGGCTGTGCGCTTTAAGATTAAGAGTATCTGTAGCGTCAAGAATATGTTGAATATGAGGACTATAGCTACGATAATTCCTATTATCCAGCTGGTCATTACTCTTGGCTGCTCTGTGGGTATGGATCTCTCTTGGAATTTAACTTTCTCAAATTGAGGCTGCGGCTTCCATTGCGGTTGTGGTTGAGGTTGGGGTTGCTGCTTTGGCTGTGGCTTAGGCTGCTGCTGTTGCGGCTCAATTTTCTGAACTGGCTGTGGTTGTATTGGCTGAGGAGGCTGTTGCGATTGCGATTGTGACTTCTGTTGTGGCTGCGTCGTTTGTGGCTGCTGTTGTGTCTGTGGCTGCTGTTGCTGTTGCGCTGCTTCTCTCTGGGCCTTGACTTTATTTAGTGCATCTGTTATTTTACTCATTGAATTTTCCTTTTAATTGCGGCATTGCTACTGTTTGCACTGCTGCTCTACTGTCTTGGAAATCATCTTCTAACCTCTCAATATCATCCTCATTAAGATACTCTCCGCACTGAACTTCTATAATTTTCAAAGTTTTTTCTGTTAAGTTCTCTAAGCGGTGGATTTCGTCTTTAGGAATATAAATGCTTTCGTTTTCATTTAAAATAAGTTCATTATTACCTTTTACGACTTTGGCTTGCCCTTCCACTACTACCCAATGTTCACTACGCATGCGGTGAAACTGCAAACTTAAACGTTTATGGGGCTCTATCTGGACTAATTTTACTTTAAAGCCCAAACCTTCATTAATCACGGTATAATCTCCCCATTGTCTCTTTACTGTCTTATGGGAAAGATATTCCTGCCTGTTTCTACCTTTAATTCTTTCAAATATATTCTTTACCTCTTCAGTCCTGTTGCGGTTGCAGACCAATAGGGCATCATCTGTATCAACAAGGATTAAGTTATTAAGGCCTACTGTAGCAATAAGCCGTCTATTGCCAAAAACGGTAATATTCTTACTTTTGATATCTGTAGAATCTGCGTATATAATATTTCCGCAGGAATCTTTAGGATAAATATTGCTTAAGGCAGCCCATGAACCTAAATCGTTCCAGCCAAGCTTTTCTGACGGAATAACTGCAACTTTCTTTGCCTGCTCTAAAATTCCATAATCAATAGATATGGGGTTAATATTATTCCAAATATTGGAGTCAATATCGCAAAATGGCTTGAGCAAATTCAGCGTCTCATATAGCTGTGGCAAAAATAGCTGAATCTGATTCAAAATAACCTTGGCCTTCCAGACAAAGATTCCGCTATTCCAGAAGAAACACTTCGCCTTGAGATACCCCTCTGCCAGCTTTTTATCAGGTTTTTCTACAAATCTCTGTACATGATATGCGGTCATTCTAGAGCTTTTAATCTTAAACTTAAGATTTGCCTTTATGTACCCATAGCCAGTATGAGGTTGATCCGGTTTTATTCCTATGGTAACTAAGTAATCTTTCTCTGCCAGTCTTTGTGCGTTTTTTAAGATGCTCAAAAGCTTCTTTGTATTAGCAATATAGTGGTCTGAAGGCAGTATTATCATTGTAGCTTCAGGATCATTTGAAGATATGTACCTAGCTGCCAGGCCCACAGCAGGAGCTGTATTCTTGCCCTGCGGTTCTAAGATAACATTGGCGCTGGGGATAGAAAATTCAGCTGTCTGATTTTGTATTTGAAACTTGTATTGTTGATTGCTGATAATATAAATCCTAGAAGCAGGCACTAACGGCAGGATTCTCTCTATTGTCTGCTGTAAGAGAGACTTATTGCCATTAAGATTCAGAAACTGCTTTGGCTCAAACTCTCTGCTTAATGGCCAGAAACGGCTTCCAACGCCTCCTGCGAGGATTATTGCGTAGCTATTCATGTTGTTGACTTGCTCCTGTCTTAGCGGTTAGCCGACAGCATTAAAGATTCAAAATAATCGACCGTTCTACGAATGCCTTCTTCGAAGTTAACCTTTGGCGCGTAGCCTAAGATTCGCTTGATCTTGGAGATATCGGCGTTGGTTTTAAATACATCGCCTGCGCGTATAGGTAAAAGCTGAGGCTGAATATTTTTGCCTAGAATCTTGTTGATGATTGAGACTAATTCTAATACTGTGTTATCCTTGCCGTTGGCTACATTGAAGACTTCGTGTTTGATACCAGGAGTTACGGCTGATAGAATGTTGGCTTCTACTACGTTGTCTATATAGGTAAAGTCACGCGACTGCTTGCCTGTGCCAAATATGGGTGGTT
>JBFZAD010000171.1:0-3654 GCA_041309125.1 Candidatus Omnitrophota bacterium | reverse complement strand
CCAATAATGCTTTATACAGCCCGGCATAATTGTTCCTGGCCATGAAATCATGATAAATATGTTTACCAGCCGGCACCGGCTGATAGTCTACTCCCGGCAAACCGCTTACCCTGCTCCCGTTAATATTCCACCACCAACCCTGCGCGTCTTTCTCTAACCTGACTGACTTGGAAGTTTCGGCCTGGCTAGCATTTGCTACTGAACCTAAGAAAGGTAACTCACCTGTAAGATAAGCCAATAATAATCCGGCGCCTGATATTTTTAAAAATGTCCTGCGGTTAATTGGAGAAGATACATCTGGGTCACTATTATGTATTCTTATGGGATTTGCCTTAACTATCTCAATTTGCTCTGATTTGGTTGTTATCCATTCATACTCTGGATCCTCAACCCATATCGGTTCTGGGTAATAATCGCCACGGTGGCCAACCGGGTATTCCCAATGGCCTCTTTCAGGATTATGTATCCTATACCCTTCTTCTGGAGTGTAGACAACTTTAAAATCATAACCTTCTATCCTTATTGCTAAAGCTTCTTGCAAATATTCATGCGCTTTATACTTAGGCAAGGCCTCTTCTAATTTGAGAAGTACTTCGGGAGCCAACCTCTTTCTCGTTCTTCTCAATCTCCACTTGCTCATTAAAGTTCTAAAGAAGCTGCTTATAAATATGGGGGAAGAAAACTCTTTTGCTTCTTTGCGAGCATCTTCAATGCCTATTTCCTTTATTGCCTTTGGTGCTAAATCAAACATTCTTTCTAAGCACCTTGCTTCCATAATCCTGCGTTTCCTTTTATCTTGCATCCTCTCAGGGTTATCTATTAAATCTGGCCAGAAAGCTAATTCGGCATCAACCAAAAAGTCATCTCGCAAAGTTTCAAAATTTGATTTTGGAGGAACTGATTTTTGATATAAATCTACGCCCGCAAGAAGTATATTGCCATATAATAAAACTGCTCTTCTTCTAGCAACTCTCGCCTGTTTATTGATTTCTGTTTCTTTTTTTGAAATTATTTTATTTAAATAATCGAGCCCACAAAATTCAACTTCTAATTTAATATTTTCTTTCAAGATCTCTTTACTAATGTTAATTAACCTATCATTTTGAATTAATTCATACGGAGCCGTTCCTTCTACTATTATAAAGAGATCTAAGTCGCTAGGGCTCTCCTTCCAAGGATAACTACCGTGAAGATATATGCTAATTACTCTTTCTTTCCCAATAATTGAATTCTTTTTTAAATTTTCCAATAAAATATTTATTTTAGTTTTGAGACTTTCTATCTTATTTATTCCTAGATGTTTCTCATGTTCACTAACTCCGTAATTCCACTTCCAACTCCTTTGAGATAGCAGCTCAGTAATAATAACTATAGGCGTTAATTTTAGTTCTGCTTTCAAATTATTCGGTAGCTCTAATTGCCACGCATTCACATCGTAAGCAAAACGTGGAAGTTCAGAACTATTTATTCCCTTAATTTGTCTAATTTTAATTATCTTTATTTCTTCTTTTGAATCTATAACTAATTCGTCATATGCTGGAGCATCAACAACCCATACTGGTTCGGGATAATAATTTCCACGATAACCAACAGGATATTCCCAGTGACCTATTTCAGGATGATATTCTAAATGATTCTGTTCAGGAAGGTAAATAACTTTAAAATCGTAACCTTCTTCTCTTATTGCTAGTGCCTCCGGTAAATATTGACGTGCTTTGGTATCAGGCAAGACTTCCTTTAGCTTAGCCAGAACTTCCGAAGATAGCTTTTTCTTTTCTATATGCAATTTGCACTTGCCTATTAAGTTGCTAATTAACGTGGGAGAGGAAAACTCATTACCTTTACTCTGTGTCGTTGTAAGTCTTATTTTAACTATCTCGACACGCGCAGACTCATCTACTACCCATTCATCGTGCGCAGGCACATCAACAACCCATTCTGGATAATAATTACCAGTATGTGGGTCGTAACAAGGATCTACCCAGTGACCTTTTTCCGGATAATACACCCAATGGCCCTGTTCTGTATGGTAAATTGCTTTAAAATCATTTCCTTCTTGTCTTATCGCTAACGCCTCTGCCAAATATTCTTTGGCCAAACGCTTCGGTAAAGTTTCTTTTAATTTAGCCAGAACTTCAGAAGCCAACTTCTTTTTCTCTTTACCTAATTTCCAGGCACTTATTAAGTTGCTAATAAACGCTGGAGAGGAAGATTCATTACCATCACACTGAGTCTTTATACGATCAGTCTTGACTATCTCCACGTGTTCATGCACATCTACAATCCATTCGTCATGCGCTGGATCATCAACAACCCATTCTGGATAATACGTTCCCGTATGGGAAAATTCAGGTGGATCTACCCAGTGACCTTTTTCCGGATAATGCACCCAATGGCCTTGTTCTAAAGTGTAAATAACTTTAAAATCATAGCCCTCTTCTCTTATCGCTAATGCCTCTGGCAAATATTGACGGGTTTTGTGTTTAGGCAAAACCTCCGTTAGCTTACCAAGAACTTCTGATACTAGCTTCCTATTTGTTTTATACAACTTTAACCTGCTTATTAAGTTGTTGAAGAATGCAGGCGAAGACATCACATTATCTTTTCCGAAATCATTGAGTGCATCAGATAACCTCAGGGATTTAAATCTTTTATTAACAGGCGAGTTTGCCCCGCTTGGAACATACGGTTTAATCTCTTTTGCCGACTTTAGTGTATCAATAAAATGCATCTGAGCTTCGTTTAATAATAAATCATCCTGGATTGTAAATAAAACGTTGTTTGCCTTATCTCGCATTGTTTTTCTTGTGGCTTCTTTAAATATAGTCTGCGCTTCAGCTCGATCTAACCACTCCTTCTTTACTTGCTCTTTAACAAATTGAGCTTGGCCGTCCTTCTCATCAAATTCAAAAGAAAGTTTCCTACTATGTATTTGTCTCTCAGAATCTGTTTGTCTAGCCCATTCAGTTTCAATTTGATAATCAATAAAGGCAGATTTGGCCTTTTCATAATAAACTTTACCAATATAATACTCTTTTTCAGCACTAATTAAGTTCCTCCAAATCCTGCCGTCATCAGAAGCCGATTTTCTTGCTTCGTCTCTTATTTGTTTCGGTAATTCTTTTTCTATGTTTCTACGGTATTGCTGTTTACTTCTTCCTGATAATTTAGTCCAATCTCTGCCCTTTACCTTGGCTAATGCTTCTGCTTTCTCTTCTGTTAACTTCTTAGTTGCCCCACGAATAAATAAGATCCTTTCTTGTTCAGTTAAACCGCACCATTGTGCGTGGGCCACTCTTTTCATATACAGCGCTTTTGCTGCTTTCATTTCTACTTTCATAATCTCTTCTTGATTGTCCAATCTGCATCTATCTACATACTCTTTCCTCTCTGCTTCGGGTAGACTTTCCCAGGCAGCGTCTATTTGTGCTCTTAATGCTAACGGCTGGGCCATATTGCGATAAATTCTATCAATATAGCTATCCTCCTCAGTCTCAGATAATGACCTCCAATTCCTGCCATCATTCAAAGCTAGCTGACGAGCCCGTGCTTCAATCTCATCCATCAATTCTCTTTTCGCTCTCCGTAAATAGCGGTTACGTTTACTATCAGATATCTCATCCCAATCTTTTCCTTCTCTTTGAGCGAGCGCTT
>JBFZAD010000170.1:0-9452 GCA_041309125.1 Candidatus Omnitrophota bacterium | reverse complement strand
AAATCCTCTTTTATTATTATTTCATAATATACATTTTCAGAAGGTATGTACATCAGGGCAAAGTCAAATGTACCCTCATCGGGAAGGATATACTTAGACGAGATTGCCTCTATATGCTTTTTGACATCTTTGATAAACTCCTTACGGAAGCCCGAGCGCTCCTGTTCATCCTGGGTATTGACTATACGCTGGAAATTATCGAGCGGAAATTTTGCATCAATCGGGACAATCTTCTGATTCAATCTAATCACTGCATCAACGCGCTCATTATTCCTGAACTGGTATTGAAACTCATAAAACTCTTTATTGGGGAATACCTGTGACAAGAGATTCTCTAAAAGCGTTTCTCCAATCTGACCCCTGAATTTAGGGGCACGCAATAACTCCTGGAAATTCTTTATCTCCTTATTGATTGAAAGAATCTGTTTATTAGATTCAAGAAGCTCTCCCAGATGCCTCTGCACAGTTCCAAAGACATTCGTAGTATTGTCAAGTCTATCCCCTACTATTTTGTGCGTATCCTGAATCGCCTGATTTGTCTGTGACAGCCGCAGCCCAAGTTCAGATTTCAGTGAATTAACCTGCAGCAATAAAAAAATTGCAATTAAAACAATAAAAATAAGTAAAACAACACCAGCAATAATCATGGGCAATATTCTCTTTTTATTCTCGTTAAACTCCTAAATAAATTCGTCTTAACCTGCGGGTAGGCCTTTTCTAAATCCTCAATGATCTTTTCAACCCTTCTTCTGTTTGTTTTGTCCTTATACGGACAATTGCACCTGACTTTGGGTATCTTAATATTACTAGCAAAACAGGATATCTGATCCTTCTCTAAATACACAAGCGGCCTGATTATTGTTATTGCCCCTTTGAATAGTTCTTGCTTGGCAGACATGCTGGAGATTTCGCCGTTAAAGAAGATATTCAAGAGAAGTGTCTGTATTATGTCATCCTTGTGATGTCCAAGGGCAATCTTTCGGCAGCCGTATTTATCGGCCGTCTCAAACAGGGTCTTACGCCTATTCCAAGAGCACCAAAAACAGGAAATTTCTTTTTTTGAACTCGCTTTTAATATATTGTTTCTTACAATCTTATAATTATAATTATTCTCTTTAAAATATCTCTCTAATCTCTTGGGCAATCTCTTATCATAGCCAAGATCAACATGAATTGCCAATAAATCATACTTTATCGGGACAAACTTACGCCTGTCATCCAATATCTTAAGTAGCGATAGGCTGTCTTGGCCACCTGATACCGCAACGGCGATTCTATCGCCGTTTTTTAACATTGAATAATCGGTAGTTGCCCTGCCTACCTGCTTGGATATATAGTTTGCAAATTGCTGTCGATTTTTTTCCTGGCCTTTTCTTTCTAACACTGAAATATCTCTATTAAGTCTTTTTTATCCAGGCCAAAGTAATCCTTTGCATTCGCCCCGTTAACTGCAATCTCTAAATAGCCAAAACTATCTATTAAAGCAACCGGTGTTTGATTCGGAGCATCTGAATAAGTCTTATTCAGGCCATGAATGATTTGATCGCCAACTTTTATCTTGAAATCGCATGCATAACCCTCTAAAGCCTCTTTGTCAACATTAGTAACTAGATTACCGAATCTATCAATATAGACGATCTGGCCTATCAATACATCGCTTCTTCTTAAAGGAGCTGGAATATGTATCTGGTGAATATTTTTTATAGTGGGCCCCAGCGAATCCAGGCTAACCCCTTTTGACAGATGCGCTGCAACTGCGCAAAATATATCCCTTCCGTGAAATGTGTTTGAAAGAGGCTTTAAGAAATACTCGTCATTCTCTACGTTAATTATTGCTTCTATTTCTTGCTTTTTTAAGGCAAAACTCAAAACCCCGTTATCCGGAGCTAAGAAATAATAGTCAGTTGTCTTAACGGCTATGACATTTCTCTGTGAACCTACCCCTGGGTCAACCACAACAACATGTATTGTATTCTTTGGAAAGTATTCATAGCTTGTGCTCAATAAAAATGCAGCATCAAAAATATCATGCGCCCTTACATTATGAGAGATATCTACGATGTTAACGTCGGGATTTATGCGTAACGCCACCCCCTTCATAACACCTACAAAATTATCCTGTGTGCCAAAATCAGTCAACAATGTTATGATCTTCATTCCCACCTCTTTTGTAGATAGTCCTCTAATATTTTTTTATGGTCAAATGTGAATGTAAGCCTTTTTACATCCTTTTTTGAAATAACCTTTATATCCTTTGCATCGGAGGCTGCCTTGAGCATCCCTCGTGCCTTGGCTGTAAATACCGTAGCGATTGTATGAAATCGAGGGTCTCTATCAGGCCTTGAATAGGTATGGAATTGTCTTAGATTATATACATCCAATCCTGTTTCTTCTTTAGCTTCTCTTGCTGCGGCATTTTCAAGGCTTTCATTATAATCTACAAATCCACCTGGAAGCGCCCATCCAAAAGGAGGATTACTCCTTTCTATCACAACAAGCCCATTGTTTTTCATTTCAATAATTATATCAACGGTAGAAAACGGGCCCTGTTGTAGTTTGTGCAGCATATATGTCAAATATTGAACTATATTTTTGTCAAAGACTCTTCGGCTCTTATCATCATAGAGGCAAAATATCACCTTGTTCAATAAACTCTTTTTGCTTCTTTCTCTGGAAAAACGAAATACCTCCTGAGACATAATCTTTGCAGAAGCAGCCCAAGACACTCCTGCTTCAGCGCAACCCAACGCAGGAAATGCTATAGAATGTATTTTCATTCTATCTGCTATCCTTAATGCCCTTTCAGTAGCTTCTCTAATTTTAAACTCATCTGTTTTAGCACTTGATTTCATTATTTCAACATTGATAAAATATTTTCCTCTTTCCCGCTTCAATGCATTGAGCCCCGCATTTACAACGGCGTCAACATTTATACTTTTAATGTCGCCCTTTATAATCTTTACCTCAATGCCTTTTACTAACATTATTAAGGGCCTCCAAGATTAAGATAATGACCTTGCCTAAAAACCATACGGCAAAGATTATTAAAAATGTAATAACGGCAATTCTAAGTATAATTCCAAGAACTAATAAAAGTGGCAAGAAAAGATACCCTAGACCAACAAGTATCGCACATATAATTATAAACAAAAGCCCGACAGCAAATTCTTTCATTTTAGACTCCATTTATTATCATATCACAAGCGCAAAACTTAAGCAATTACAAAGCTTAAGCGAATTCGTGCTCTAGTTTGCTAATCAAGCTCTCTGCCTGCTTCAATATACTGCTAGACACAAGATTAGATGTCTCCATCTCTCTTTTGAGAGATTTTAGTGTTCCTATAAATCTTTTGACGGTAGCCACCCTCTTTTTCTCATGTGCCTCTTCAGGCTCAAGCTCCTGCCTCTGCCTTATAAGCGAAGTTAACTCTTTTTTTACTATTGAAGCATCTTTGCCCTTTTCAAATATGTCTTTTTTAATGCTTTGATAGTCGCTTTCATCAAGAATCTTTTTTCCCTTTGCCATTCGAAGCACATTCACAGATTCAAAGCTAGGTACTCTCGATACCTCTGCGTTATCAGCGTAATCTTTCTGTAGATAACCAGGCTCTTCTTTCTCTAAGAAATAATACGATCGCAAAAGCTTCATAGCGGTATTCTTCTTTATCCCGATTTCTTTAGAGGTATAGGCATCAAATGTGCCGAATCCCCATTCTTTATACACCTTGTCCTTGTAAGCAGTATAAAGCGCTCTTCCTAATTCAATCCATGAAGTCTTGAAATCCTTGGCACTCTTTAGAATAAGATATCGCAATGAATTCTCATCAAGCCCCTGCATCTTATTTTCAATTGCTTCAAGAGACTTAGTCCTTGCTGGATTCATAACAGTCCTCACTTTTTATTGATATTTTTATTTATTGGTTTCTTTTTCAGAAATTCTTTAGCTAAACAAAAAGCCTCTTCTTTTGTCTTAATCTCGCCGGCGCCTTGAGCCTCCTCTACCTCTTTTAAGATTAATCCAATGGCCGGCCCTTCTTGTATGCCCAATTTTAAAACATCATCACCATTCAAAAGGCGCACAAGAGGCTCTTCACTTTCTTTTCTAAAATAATCTTTTATAAGTTTAAAACAGAGCTTCTCATGCCCCACCCTGCTTTTTTTGGATGTCAATCTTCCCTTTGTGGCACGCTGGTCTGCGATAGACAAAAGAAGAATCGCTACCGCATCTTTGCCTGCATCTCTAAAGAAGCGAAATACCGCGCGCTCTGACAGAGGGTCAAGATCTGCCAAGTATCCAGGCCTTAGATGCCAGCGGACCATACGCTTAAGGGAATCTATTTCTCTGGATGATAACTTTAGCCGCATTCCTATATCATAAATCATCTTAGCGCCGATATTCTCATGGCCGTGGAAAATAAGTTTTTTCTTGAATCTGCGTTTTGCCTTAGGCTTACCAATATCGTGTAATAGGCTGGTAAGTTTTAATATTTCAACCAGGCTGTGGAATGAACCGATATCTTGATTGAGATACTCTTGTATACATTTATTGCCTCTAAGTGTAATAAGTAATTTATCGAGCTCTTTTAAGGTCTGGAGGGAATGCCTCCAAACATCTAAATGATGATAAGGCCCCTGTCCTATCCTATAACATTGTTCTATCTCTGGAATAATCAACTGCAGTATCTTAAACTTATCAAGCTCAAGTATTGTCTTATAAGCATCCTCTGTTTTAAATATTTTAAACAACTCATCTCTTATACGTTCAAATGCAGCATCTCTTAACTTCTCCCTATATTTTTTTATTGAGCTACGAGTCTTTTTTTCAATATCAAAACCAAATATCGCAGATAGGCTAAATGCCCTGACAATCCTGACAGGGTCTTCGAGCATACTCATAGGATTAACCTGTCGAATAAGATTTTTCTTTATATCACCAAGCCCATCGTAGGGGTCACAGATGAGTGCTGCCGGCATCTTTTTAGAGCCAACTAACTCCTGCAAATCTATACAAAGGCAATTTAATGTAAAATCTCTATGCAATAAGTCATTATTAAGGTCACTGCCTCTAAAATCTGTAAAATCAAGCGTAAGATTCCTCATTTTTCTATATACTATACGGCATGAGCCATGTTCTTTATCCAGTACAACAAAACCTGATTTTAAAATCCTTGCAAGGTTTGAGCCAAATCTGATAGCGTTTCTTTTAATGGTGAAATCATAGTCCAGTGGTTCTTTTACCCGCCCAAGCACCAAATCCCTTAAGATCCCTCCTACAAGGTAAATCTTATAATTATTTTTTCTTGCCTCAGTTAAGATTATCTTAAACAAAGGCTCTTTTTTTAAATTAACCAGAAAATCTTTCATAGATTAGATTTCTAAGATATGACAAGCGAGATTGGTGAGATTACAAATTGCTATAGTAGATTTACCTGAAAGCCATCCACAACATTCCCCTGGATTTACAAAAAGAGTCTTGTCATCAAGATTAATTCCTGGCTTGTGGGAATGCCCGGATATCACTAGGTCAAATTTTTTTTTATCTATCTTCTGCGGCAGATCGTGAGATATGTGTATAGTCCTATTTTCTTTTTTGATTATTAATGGCCCGTCTTTGATTCTACCTTTTGACTTTAAACCCAATCCTCTTTTTTCTCCGTCATTATTGCCGTAGACTCCAATATAGTCACACCGTAAATCATCTAGGGGTATAAGCGAGAAAGGCGCAACAATATCGCCTGCATGCAAGACTAAACTAACCTTATTGGCATTAAAAACTTCAACTGCCTTTTTTATCTTTGGAAGATTATCATGCGTATCGGAAAGAATTCCTATTATCATGTTAAATTTTTATGCAAACTAACTATTTAAAAAATCACGCGGTACGCAGTACGCATTACGCACTACGAAACTTTAGTTTGCTTTTTACTGCCCTTTGCTATTAAACGGTTCTGCCTTTACCAAGACATCTTCTTCTACAAACAACGGTGCCTGAGCTCTTGTTGCCAATGCTATGCTGTCAGATGGCCTTGCGTCTATGTTCTTTTCTTCTTGACCGTTTAATACCAAGATTAATTTCGCATGGAATGTATTGTCCTGCAACTTATCTATTATAACCCGATCAAGCTTAGCTCCCAGAGAATCAATAACATCTTTCAGCAAATCATGCGTAAGAGGACGCGCAGGATTAATGCCCTTTAATTTCATATCTATTGCATAAGCCTCGGCAATCCCAATAACTATAGGCAAAATCCTCTCTCCACCCTTTTCCTTTAATACAATAACCTGATCGCGGCGATTCTCATCGATAATTATCTTATTTAATTCCATCTCAACCATTTCTTTCTCCTAAAATAATATTCAATTATCTTTTTTTAGTTTTTTTGACCAGTACCTTTTTCTTCTTTATGTTTACGTTAGGCTTATTTTTATCTATAATATCCTTTAGCTCATTCATAAACTGGCTTACATCCCTAAACTGTCTGTAGACCGAAGCAAAGCGCACATAGGCAACATCATCCAGCTCGTAAAGCTTTTGCATTAATAATTCTCCTATTTCTTTGCTTTCAATCTCCCTGTCGTATCTCTTTTGTATTTCTCTCTCAATGCTGGAAACTCTCTCCTCAATCTTATCCATGCTAATAGGCCTTTTTTCACAGGCCTTTATGATGCCGGCTAAAATCTTTCTCCTGTCAAACTGCTCTCTGCGGCCATCTTTTTTTATAACCATCAAAGGCACTTCTTCCTTATATTCATAAGTTGTGAATCTGCGTCCACACTTAAGGCATTCTCTTCGCCTTCTTATGTGCACTCCGTCAATCCCTTCTCTGGAATCAACTACCTTATCTTTGATATGGCCACAGCCCGGACACTTCATATTCTTTAACCTCAAACCCATCCCACCGCGTAGGTGTCCGTTCGGGGACACCTACGCGGTGGTCAGGTTAGATTATTTATTTTGGACTTTTCTTATCTTAATCTTCGCCTTCTTAAGAAATTCTTTCGCCTGTTTATCCGGATAGCCATCAAGGATTACAATTTCTCTTATGCCGGCGTTTATAAGCATCTTTGCACAAATAAGACAGGGTTGATTAGTAACATATAGGCAGCTGTCTTTTGTACTGATTCCATACAATGCAGCCTGGACCAATACATTCTGTTCTGCATGCAAGGCCCTGCATAGCTCATGGCGCTCTCCAGATGGAATCTTTAATCTCTCACGCATGCAACCTATCTCAAGGCAATGTTCCATACCCGAAGGAGCACCGTTATAACCCGTTGCAAGTATCCTTTTATCCTTTACAATAACTGCACCAACATGCCTGCGTATACAAGTTGAGCGGCAAGACACCAATTTCGCAAGCTCCAGGAAATATTCATCCCATGTAGGCCTTTTAGCAGTGTATTTCATTTTCATTTAAGTGGATCCTGATACAGCGGAAATTTTTTAACCAGGCTTTTCACTTTCTCGTTTATTGAAGATATTTCTTTTTTATTATCTTTTTTATCTATGGCGCCGCTTATTAACTCTGCGATTATTTGCATCTGTTTAATTTTCATGCCCCTGGTAGTAAGGGAAGGCGTTCCTAAACGTATTCCGCTTGTTTCAATAGCTGATTTCTTATCAAAAGGTATAAGGTTCTTATTCACAGTAATACCTACATTCTCTAAAATTTCTTGCGCATCTCTTCCAGAGATGCTCTTATTTGTCAAATCCACAAGCATTAAATGGTTGTCTGTCCCGCCGCTTACTATTCTGAAATCAAACTTTTCCAATGCAGCTGAAAGTGCCTTTGCATTATCGACTACATCCTTCTGATAAGATTTAAATTCTTTTGTCTGTGCTTCTTTAAAGGCAACGGCCTTTGCCGCGATTACGTGCATTAACGGACCTCCCTGTATTCCGGGAAATATCTGGGTATCGATAATCTTTGAATATTTGTCTTTGCAGAGTATAAATCCACCTCTCGGCCCGCGAAGAGTTTTATGAGTTGTGGAACTGACAAAATCTGCATAAGGCACCGGGCTTGGGTGCATACCTGCTGCTACAAGGCCTGCTATATGGGCCATATCCACCATAAGTATTGCGTTTACAGAATCTGCTATGAATCTGAATTTCTTGAAATCAATAGTCCTTGGATATGCCGAGGCCCCGGCAAGTATTAATTTTGGCTTGTGTTCTTTGGCCTTTTCCAGAATTTCATCATAGTCTAGCATCTCAGTTTCATGATGCACGCCATATGTAACAATCTTAAAGAATCTTCCGGAGAAATTTAAAGGATGCCCATGCGTTAGATGTCCTCCGCAAGCCAAGTCCATAGCAAGAACCGTATCGCCAATATTTAAACACGCAAAAAATACGGCCATATTTGCCTGTGCCCCGGAATGGGCCTGAACATTTACATGTTCGGCCTTAAATAATTTCTTTGCCCTCTCTATCGCAAGTTCTTCAGCCAAATCTACATTAACACAGCCGCCATACCAGCGCCTTTTAGGATACCCTTCTGCATACTTATTCGTAAGCACAGAGCCCTGCGCTGCCAGGACTGCATGAGAGGTGAAATTCTCCGAAGCGATTAACTCAAGCGTATTATTTTGCCTCTCTATCTCGTCTTTTATTATTTTGAAGATTTCAGGATCAATGGTTTTAAGCCTCTGCATATACTCCTCTCTATATCTTTTATTTGTTTTATTCTTCTTAGATGCCTTCCTGCCTCAAACTTTGTTTTCAGCCAGACACCAAGCATCTTCTTGGCTAATCTTATATCTATAAAATTGGCTCCCAGGACCAGTATGTTTGAATCATTGTGCCTTCTTGAAAACTCAGCCATTTCAAGATTCGTGCAAAGAGCAGCCCTAACCCGGGGGAGCTTATTCGCCACAATAGAATTCCCTATGCCTGTTTTACATATAATTATTCCGCGGGGAAATTTAGCAACAGATACATTTCTTGCCACATCATATGCAATTAATGGATAGTCGCATGAAGATTCACTGTAGACACCTACATCTTTTACGCTATGACCCTTCTTCTTAAGCCAGAGAGTAATCTGCTCTTTGAGTCTAAAACCCCCGTGATCCGCACCTATTATAATCTTCATATTATCTTTGCAATCCTTGAGATTGCCTCCTTTATCAAATAATAAACATCAAGATAAAAATTCCTATCCTGGCCTATAGGATCTGGTATGTCAAGGTCTGTATCTTCAATCTTGGCAAATTCCTTTAATAAGAAAACTCTTGTTTTGACTTCGGGGGCAATTTCTATTATCCTCTTTTCATGCAGCTTTTCCATAACTAAAATTAAATCAGTTCTCTTTAATAATTCTGATGTTACCTTCCTGGCTATGTGCCCAGAGACATCTATATCTTCTTTTGAAGACAAAATATCCATAATTTCTCTGGATGCCCCCATTCCAAGAGGAGCAAAAATTCCTGCGGACTTGACCAAGACA
>JBFZAD010000169.1:0-2912 GCA_041309125.1 Candidatus Omnitrophota bacterium | reverse complement strand
CTGCATCTGTGTCTCCGGCTGAACAGTATTTAGCGCCTTATGTAGCGGCTGCTCTTTCAGAATTCTTTATGTATCGAGGCCAGGATGTGTTGGTGGTTTTTGATGATTTGACTAAGCATGCCTGGATATACAGGCAGCTTTCTTTGTTGTTAGAGCGCTCTCCCGGCAGAGAAGCATACCCTGGAGACATATTTTATCTTCATTCCCAGCTTATGGAAAGGGCAGGAAGGCTTGGACCGGAGCTATTGGGTGGCTCTATGACATTCTTACCTATTGTTGAGACACAACAAGGAGATGTTACAGGTTATGTTCAAAGCAATCTCGTATCAATGACAGATGGCCAAGTATATTTAAATACAAGCTTGTTTCAGGAGGGCTTTAGGCCAGCAATTGATATTGGCTTATCTGTTTCTCGTATTGGGAACAAAGTACAGTGTCCTGCAATAAAAAAGCTAAGTGGAAATCTGCGTTGGGAATATGCTCAATTTAGAGAGCTGCAGAGACTCACTAAATTAAAGATGAGGGTTTCAAGCGAAGTTGAGCAGAGGTTGAAAAGAGGAGAGACGCTAAACCAGATATTTATACAAGATTGCAGCATGCCTTTAAGCTTAGAAGAAGAAATAATACTATTCTATGCCTACTCAAGAGATATATTGCAGGTCTTACCACAAGAGGGATTGAACAAGTTTAAATTGAATATATTAAGGTATTTAAAAGAAAATAATCCTGAACTTGTAAGCGCGATATCTCAGAAACAAGATTTAACACCACAGATTACAAGAGGCTTAGATGAGTCATTTGTGAAATTCTTCGAACACGAAAAGATTTTATAGCTGATTACTAAACGCTAACCGCTATCCGCTAAACGCTAGAATATGTCAACAATCCAGCAGATAAAGGCTGATTTAACCTTCAACCAAGAGTTAAGTACAATCATAGATGTATACAAGGGAGTTGCCGTTTCGCAATTCAGACACGTACGCGCTCAAAGGCAGGAGTTTGAAGAATTAGAAAAACAATTAGAAGATTCTTTTAAGTTATTAGACATTGAGAACGTTACTCATCCATTTATTAACAAAGCCCAAGATGCGCCAAAGACAATTTTAGTAGTGACTTCTGATGAAGGTTTTACAGGTAAGTTAAACTATTCTTTGATGAGCACCTGTTTAAATATCAGAAAGCCGGATGATGAGATAGTCGTAATTGGTCAGCGGGGCATGCGTTACCTGGAAGAGTTCAATCTGCCATTTAATTATTTTTATGTGGGTGAAGAAATAAAATATCTACAGGCAAGAGACATTGCAGATTATCTCATTGATCTTTATTTGACCAAGACCAAGGCGGCAGTTCATGTAATATTCCCTCGTTTTATTTCTTTAGGTGTGCAAGAGATAGAAAATCTTTTACTGCTGCCTTGCAGGCATTTATTTGACAATAAGAAGGATGAGCCTAATAAGTTTGAATTTGAGCCGGATAAAAATAGAGTATTAGATTATCTGATTAGATTCTGGGCAAGGAGAAAGATATTTGATATACTTTGGGAAGCAAGAGTTTCAGAATGGGCTGCCCGCGTAGTACACACAGAGAGTAGCTCCCAAGAGCTTACAACAAAAGAAAAAAAGATAAAATTTCTTTATTTTAAGGCAATGCACGAATTAAGTGATAAGAATATACGTGAGATCTTTGCCTCAAGTAGTAAACTTCGCAGAAGATAACTATGCCTGAAAAAGATAAGTTGCCATCAATAAAGGGTAGAATTGTAAGTGTTATAGGGCCTGTGGTGGATGTAGAGTTTGCTACGGCTAATATGCAGCCTGCAATAAATGAGGTTTTAAAGGCCGAGACTTTTGATGGAAAAGAGGTAGTGCTTGAAGTTGTTGAAAACTTAACAGGTAATATTACAAGGTGTATTGCGCTTAACACAACAATAGGCCTTCAGAGAAATACATTTGCAGAGGTGACAGGATCTGTAATCAGAACTCCTGTAGGAGAAGGACTTTTGGGCAGGCTCCTAAATTGCATAGGCCAACCCATAGATAAATTAGGCCCTATAAAAGAAGAAAAGACCATGCCAATAAGAAAAAAGTTAGATTCTTCTGGGGTGGATAATCAATTCGAGCAGTTTAGCGGATATCAGGTCTTGCTTACTGGGATAAAGATGCTCGATTTGTTATTTCCACTGGTAAAAGGGACAAAGACAGGTATATTAGGCGGGGCTGCGCTTGGCAAAAGTATATTGACACTAGAGCTTATCAATAATGTTGTAAGACATCAAAGCGGCATCTGCGTCTTTACAGGAGCAGGAGAGCGTATTAGAGAGGGAAATGAGCTATACAATGAATTACAAAGGCAAAAAATATTAGATAGGGTTGCGCTTGTTTTTGGCCAGATGGATGAGCCCCCGGGTGCAAGATTTGAAGTAGCCTTAACAGGCGTTACTATTGCTGAATATTTCAAGGAGCAAGGAAAAGATGTGCTGTTTTTTATTGATAATGTATTTAGGTTTGCTCAGGCTGGTGCGGAGTTGTCAACCTTGATTGGAAGAATTCCTTCGGAGACCGGTTACCAGCCTACACTGCCCTCTGAAATGAGTGAATTTCAGGAAAGGATTCGCTCCAGTAGATCTTCATCAATTACTGCAATAGAAGCAGTGTATGTTCCGAGTGATGACTTGACAGATCCGGCAGTTGTTTGCATATTCAGTTATTTAAACACAATGCTTGTATTATCCAGGGATTATATACAGCGAGGGCTTTATCCTGCAATAGATCCTTTAAAATCAAATTGTTCATTTCTGGATGCATCAATTGTAGGCAAAAGACATTTTCAAATTGCCCAGGAGGTTTTAAGGATCTTTAATAAGTATGAAGAATTAAGACGGATTGCATCAATTATCGGGATTGAGGAATTGT
>JBFZAD010000168.1:0-6279 GCA_041309125.1 Candidatus Omnitrophota bacterium | reverse complement strand
GCGTACTGCGTACAGCGTAATAGGTAAAAACATATTAGAAAATATGCTACTATATAAAGAGAATTTTGTCAAGTCAAATATTAAGTCAATTATATAGATATATTACTTGATATATATAAAGTCAAGTAAATAGTATATTGAATAGTCATTTTAATATACACTTGACTTGTCACTTGACAAAAAAATAAGACGTAAATTTAAGGCTTTTTCGTTCAAATTTTTTAAAAATTTTTTGCGGACAAAAGATCAACTATAATGCAGTCAAATAGAGACTTGACCCCCTACTTGGGGCAGACTTGCCCGGTGTCGAAATCAGTATCGCTTTCGTTATACGATCTAACGTTCATGGCACATCTCTTGTGATACTACAGGTTTTGGTGTCAGAACTCATTATCTCTATGATAATAAGTAAGTTACACATTAATTATTTTCATTATGAATGTCTCTGGTTCTAGGCCTACCTTTTTGCCTTCTTTTTGGCATTTCTAATATTTCTTTTACATACGCTGAATATTGCTCTGAGGCAAAATTGCTTTGTCCTCCCAAGCTTATTTTGATATCCTCTATTTTATTTTCATCCAATAATTCTAACACAAAGTCGCTATATCTCTTTATGCGCTGTTGCATTGTTTCAGCAAGAGATAAAAATACTGGATTTTC
This sequence comes from Candidatus Omnitrophota bacterium, assembly GCA_041309125.1. Classification (GTDB taxonomy): domain Bacteria; phylum Omnitrophota; class Gorgyraeia; order Gygaellales; family Gygaellaceae; genus JBFZAD01. Next base: position 5,619 of record JBFZAD010000168.1, on the reverse strand, counting down.
CTCCTTATCAATGAAGTTATTCTTTTTTGGATTGGTATTATAATGAAAGCTTGAATAGGAATACCTTCCAGGATGATCAACTATGCCGGCCCTAACAGGATTTTGTTCTATATACCGCATTAAAGTTAGTAGATACTCGTCATCGCTGACAATGGGGCTCTTGAATCTACCCTGCCAGACATGACCTGAAGTTTTATATATAAAATGATAGTGTCGTGTGTGAGCAATGGTTATTGCCTTCATGATATCGCTAATTGTACCTTGATTTGAAGTTCTGATTAAAAGGTGAATATGATTAGCCATTAAGCAATAAGCAAAAAGCTTAAAATTGAATTTCTCTTTGTATCTTTTTAGTATATCAAGATAGTGCAAGTAATCTTTTTCTTCTAAAAAAATATCCTGCCGGTTATTACCGCGATTTAAAACGTGATAAACTAAATCTGGTAAATGAATTCTTAACGGACGGGCCATAATAAATCTTACAGAATAATTGAAATTGTTAAACAACTAAGATTATTGTCAACTTATTCACAAACAAGGAGTTGCTGAGTTCTGACACCAATATTATAGTTTTAATGCCTCTACTATATAAGACGTAAAATCCAGGCATTTTCGTTCAAAAAAAATTAAAATTTTTTATATGTGGGGGTAATTCTGCAATTAAACTAACTTACATGGGGAACTTACAAAGGGTAGAAAGAAACAGGGATACCGGATGAGATTAAATATTTATTACATAACTTATTTGCTTGCAAAGATTTATTGAGTTCTGACACCATTACATTACGCGGGGCGGCCACTACTGGGGGCAGACTTGGTTGGTGTCGAAATCGTTATCAGTAGGGCCAAAGGAATGAACTGCTAAGTCATCAGTTACATCTATCTCCGGAACAATAATATTATTAGTAGTAGGCAGCCTGATGTTTGTGCCTTTAGATTGAATGCTAGTAGTGACATCATAATGGTTACGATTAGTTGAAGTGCCTCTTTGTATAGCGAAATCATTATCCGAATCACAACAGCCTATATTACCGTATTCATCTATTTTTGTTACAACAAAATCGCTTCCGCCCATATTCGGAAGATAATTACTGCAATGGCCGCCAAATATATAACCGCCGTCAGCAGTCAATGCTATTGGGTATAAAGAATCAACTGCAACAATATTCTGGCCAATGTATCTTTTTGACCAGCATTGAGCAATAGTACCGCAATCGCCACCAGATAAATTTCCGTCCTTGTCAACCTTAATAAGAAGCTGATCATCTCTCCCGGATCCGCGTGAAGTACGACCACCGTATATAAAGCCGTTGTCGTGGGTCTTAGCGAGAAAGCGCGAGCTTCCCTCACTTGCTGTAGTACCATAGGCATATCTCCAAGTGCCGGGAAAAGCTGCACCTACCCTACCAGAAGAATCCGTCCTTACAATATGCATATCAGTACTGCCAATTGGACCACTGCCACTGCCTGCAAAGGCAAAACCTCCGTCATCTGTCTGAACCACAGAACGAAATGTCGACCAGGCTAAACTAGACGGAGTTGATAGCCCATATCTTGTTGCCCATAGAACAACTCCTTCAGAATCAAGCCTCATTGCAAAAGGATTGTAATCTCCTCCGGAAGTAGGCGTGCCATCTAAATACCCCAATTCTCCTGATAAAATATATCCTCCGTCAGGTGTCTGCTGTATGGCCCGACAGGCATCTTCTGCATTTTCAGCTAAAGTATATGCCCTTGCCCAGGTCTTGCCCTTATCGGCGTTTGTGGTCATTATATTTTGTATCTCTGTCTGAGTAAGGGCGCGGTTGTACATCCTGACTTCGTCAAGCGTGCCGTCGAAAAAGTCTATCAAATCACATGGTGAGCAATTATGGGGTGGACCAACATTGCATCCCCGTACAATCAGTGAGGCTCCAAGCACAATTGGCTCATAGTTTCCAACACCGCCAGCTGTCTTCCAAAGCCCTATTGTATAAGAAGGGTCTGTTTTAGGTAACCCGCCATCAACATAAAGCTTCATTCCTTCTTTTCCAAAAGTAAATGCAACATGATACCATTGCCCTGCTACAATAGGAGTATCATGTTTTAAAGTAACATCTGCAGGACTAATAGTACCTCCATCGCACGGCCCAGGTGGATCAGGATTATAATGACTTTGAAGACGCACGCCAATCATTCCATCCAACCCAATATCAAAAGTAAGATGTCCTCCGCTACTAACACAAGCATCAGAGCCATTATAACTTCCACAATGGTCCTTAGACCACAAACCATAAGCTTTTACTGTTGGCAAACTATCTGCCTTAAACCAAAACATCACAGTGCCATTATCCAATAAATAGGAATTAGAATGTTCAATGTTAACATAATCATCAGTGCCATCAAAGCTCATGCCACTGCCAGGATTTCCTGATGATGTGCGAGTAGCTCCGTTAAATAAAACCCCATTATTTTTATTCCCTGATGTATCAATGGCATCGCCTGAAGCCTCTTCAAATGAAAAATCATGTATTAACCCGTGTGTCTTATTGACAAATATATCATATTTATCAGTAGCAGGATTCCCTGTTGTACCAAAAGAGTTGCTATAGCCGCACATAATAGTACCACCGTCTGAAGTCAAGCCAAAGGTTCCCATATGTCCATCTATAATCTCTGCGCCTGTAGATGAGCCATAATGTCTTGCCCATGTGCCTGGAAATCCTGAACCCACATTGCCGTATTGATCAGTCTTGATAATAAGAAAATCATGCTTTCCTACAGCTGCGCCCAATGATTCTGATTGGGTTACCCCGGCCAACATATATCCTGTGCCTAAAGGCAGCTGCTTGATAGAGTATATACCATCATCCTTGTCGCCTCCATAAGACTTTCTCCAGCACGTCTCGAGTGTGCAATTGCCACCTTCATCGTCTCCAGAGCTGTTTGTTTTTTTGACAATCATATCTGCTGTCTGGGCTGAGACTTCAGGAGACAATTCTGTAAAATTACCAAATCCGCCCATAATATAACCCCCATCCGGAGTCTGCTCAAGAGAATAGAAAAGATCCCATCCTGAAGTTCCGTAAGACTTTATCCACCCATCGCAATAATTTCGCAGTGGCCCGCTGCCGCCAGAACCTTCTCGGGTCGACTCAATACAGGTGCTTTTGCCAAATTCTCCGGTTGAATCAACATCTGATAAAACAAGGGTTCTGTGACCTAAATCTTGAGTTGACTCTCTTACTGTCATCATATAGCGGCCAAAAAAAGAGCCACGGTCTATCCATTGCCCATTAAGCAAAGCAAAAGTGCCATATCTACTACAGCTATAAGGATTATCACTGACGCATTGGCTTGCAATATTAAAACCTGACTTAGCCAATGAGCAAGCCCTATCTCTATCTTTTTGTATATTTGTTATATCTCTTTTTGTCCTGGAATAATACTGCAAGAACGCACCACCCAAGGCAGTAACTATTACTAAAACCACTAAGACTATTACAAGTGATTGAGATTTGTTTGCATTTTGCATCTTAAATCTCCTTTTTATTTTGAAGAAATTTCTTAATGAATAAAAAATTGTTCCAAATATATTTTTTAGTCTAGCTATATAAAAAGTCTTATCTTTTTAAAAGAATTTGCAATATTTAAAAAATATTCTTAATGAGTAAGACAAACAGGGCTGCTGTTAAGCGTAATGCCAATGAGAGAAGGCGTTACTGTGTTCGTAGACATGGTTACAGAATTAACAATAACTTCCGGATCGGCTACTTCAGGAGTAACATCTTTCTGCGCTATTCTAGAGGTAACATCTGTTACCATATTGCAGCAACCAATATTTCCGGATGAATCTGTCTTGAGAATATAATAATCTAGATTGCCGTCACCATAAGCTCTAGTTTCCCATCCCAGTACATAACCACCTTCTGATGTCTGTATTAGATTACACACTGGCTCTCCAAACCAACTAAAAGACCCAAAGCTTGTGAGACCGCTTCCCTCATAAGCCTTTGCCCACTCCATATCTCCATTGGTATCTACTTTAATAAGAAGATAGTCATATTGCACAGGACTTTTTGTACTAAAAGCTTTTGTGTATCCCCCGATAATATAACCACCATCAAAGGTCGGAATTGCAGAAAGACTAAAAAACTCCTTATTGATGCCGCTTGCGGCATCATATCCATACCTCTTTGACCAAATTATATTACCATTTAAATCAATTTTACTAAACCAAAAATCCTTGAAGTCTACGCCAAATGATACAGTATGACCTAGAAGAATATATCCTCCATCATAAGTCTTTTCTATAGATGATATGTAGTCTGAGTCATTTCCGCCATATTTCTTTGCCCAACACCTCGCTGAACTACCGCATTGCCCTCCAGTTATGTTTCCATCATTATCAGTTTTAACTACTAATAAATCTTTAACCTCTGCATCAAAAGAATATGTTTGACCTCCAAAAATATAGCCGCCATCAGAGGTAGTGCGAAGGGAATAAAGATATTCTCTTTCAGTGCCTCCATACCTCTTCGACCAGCTTAAAATACCATCCCTATCTGTTTTAACAAGCAAAAAATCAGAATTAGCCCCCAAGATATCAAAACCTCCACTTAAAATAAATCCTCCATCTGCAGTTTGTTTTACTCCTTCAATAAATTCGTCAAGGTCGGTTCCATATGTCCTTCTCCAAAGCTCATTATAATTAGAATCAATTCTGGCCATGCGAAAATCTTCACTTCCTCCAAAAGAAGAACCATGCATGCCTAAAATATAACCTCCATCAGATGTTACGCTAAAGCCCTCTTGGGCAGGCGAAGCCCAGCCAAAAGACACCCCTCCTGTGCCTGTAGTCCCAACAAAACCTGCTGCATCAGTTCTGATGCCTATAAACAATCCTTCGGATCTCCCAATAAATATAAGTCCATTATCAGGTGCCTGCTGAATATAAAATAATTCGTCATTTTTCTTTGTAGTCCCTTCTGTAACGCCGTATGTTTTTGCACAATAACATCTGTCTGGCTTGTAATTTAATTTCGCGGCTGTGCTAAGTTGGAAGGTCTTATCTTGAGCTTGAGCTACTACATCAATTTTTACTGCCCGAACTGATCCAAGATTTACAGCCGGGTTAACGCTTGCATTTCTATCTGTATAGTAAGTTAGGTTAAAATCAGTTACGCCTTCGCTAACAGGATACTCTATAGTGCCGCAGCGCAGATGGCTTACTACGTCAGTTGCGCTATTATATCGGTAGCGTATATAAGAACCCTGGGTCCCATAGCGAGTGGTGTATTGATCAATTGAATTAGAATCTGCCCGATAAATACAATATGAACCTGATATATCCTGATAAAGCGCTTCAGCTACCATGTGCGCTTGATTAGCTGCCTGTGTCTGATAAACGCTTTTTGCATAGATACGAAGGGACTGATTCATAACAGCCCCTATCGCTCCTATCACCATGGTTAAAACTGCGATAGAGATTATTAACTCTAATAATGAAAACGCCTGTTTGTTATTTTTAGTCAACATCTGCTGCCTTAACTTCATTTAAGCTAATAGTAGGTATTAGATATTTCTCATTTTGATCTTCAACTTTAACGCCGAGCTTTATTAACTTATAGTTTGTCGGCA
>JBFZAD010000167.1:0-7948 GCA_041309125.1 Candidatus Omnitrophota bacterium | reverse complement strand
CGTGATGAGGCAAGAGAGGTATTTTTACAAATTATGTCAGGCGAGGCATCTGATTCTCAGATTGCATCGTTAATTACGGCACTACGAATGAAAAATGAAACTATCGAAGAAATAACTGGCGCTGCTATGGCTATGAGAGAAAAAATGAAAAAGGTTGCCTTTTTAAAACCAGGCCTTAAATGCGAAGGTATAGATATGGATAGCGATTTTCTGCTTGATACCTGTGGCACAGGGGGAAGCGGCATAAATACATTTAATATCTCTACTGCATCAAGTTTTGTAATCGCAGGCTGCAATATAAAGGTAGCAAAGCACGGGAATCGCGGAATGTCTGGTCCTTGCGGAAGTGCAGATATTATCGAGGGCCTAGGGGTTAAACTTGATTTAACAGAAGCGAAAGCAATCGAGTGCATTAAAGAAGTTGGAATCGTGTTTTTATTTGCACCTGTATACCACACTGCCATGAAATATGCAGCTAATCCCAGAAAGGAAATCGGAATCAGGACAATCTTTAATATATTGGGGCCCTTATGCAATCCTGCAAATGCAAATATACAAATCATGGGTGTATTCCAGGAAGAATTGGTTGAGATGATGAGTGAGGTCTTAAAAAACTTAGGAACTTGCAATGGATTTGTAGTGCATGGCATGGATGGCCTGGATGAAATAACTATTACAGACAGGACAAGGGTGAGTGAGTTAAAAAACGGCAAGATAAAGAATTATTTTTTAACGCCAGAAGATTTTGGGATTAAGAGGGCAAGTCTAAATAATATTAAAGGTGGCGATGTAAAAGAAAACGTAAAAATAATAATAGATATATTCAAAGGTATGAAGGGACCGCAGAGAGATATAGTTCTAATGAATGCAAGCTGTGCGCTTGTTGCCTGCGGCAAGGCAAGCGATTTTAAAGACGGGATTAAGCTTGCGAATTTATCTATTGATTCAGGTTTTGCATTGAAGAAACTTGAGATGCTCAAAGAGTTCTCAAATAAAGCTTAAAGATAATGAAAAAGACTGATTTTATTTCAAAGATAATTGAGCAGAAAAAATTAAGAATACAAGAGCAGAAAAGTCTTGTTAGTGAGGAGCAGCTAAAAGAAAAGATTAATACGCTTTCACCCTGTAGACCTTTTAAGGAGACGATCTCAAAGTCTAATAAGATTAATCTGATAGCTGAAGTAAAAAAGGCATCTCCTTCAGCAGGCGTAATAAGGGAAAACTTTAATCCTGTTGAGATAGCTAAGATTTATGAAAGGTGCGGAGCACAGGCAATTTCAGTCTTAACTGAAGTTGATTCTTTTCAAGGAGATCTGCAATATCTACAAGATATAAAACAGCAAACTAGCCTACCAATCTTAAGAAAGGACTTTATCTTAGAGCCATATCAGGTCTATGAATCCCGCGCAAATGGCGCAGATGCAATTCTTTTGATAATCTCGATATTAAACAAAGATGAATTGGTTGGTTTGTTAGATTTAGCTACACAACTAGATTTGGATTGTATTGTTGAGATACACGACGATAAGGAATTAAAAAGGATTTTAACTTTAAAAAAAGAGTTTATTATAGGAGTAAATAATAGAAATTTATCAGATTTCAAAGTTGAGTTAGAAACTTCGCAAAAGATATTACCGTTTATACCAAAAGGAAACATTATTGTCGCAGAGAGCGGCATTAAGAGTTACCAGGATGTGCTCTTTCTTAAACTTTTGCGCGTAAATGCAGTCTTAGTAGGCGAAACCTTCATGCGCGCACCCGATATAGAGATGCAGGTGAAGGAAGTTATGGGGTGGTAAATGAGTTTAGTTCTTATTGTTTCGTAGTGCGTACTGCGTAGTGCGTACTGCGTAGATATGATGCAGAACTACGCTCTATGCGCTGTACGCACAACGCACTACGCAGTACGAAAGATATGACCAAGATTAAGATATGCGGAATAACAAACTTAAAAGACGCAAAAGCGGCAGTCAAACTTGGCGCAGACTATCTAGGATTTATATTCTATCGCAAGAGCCCCAGATATATTAGGCCGGAAAAGGCCCAAGATATAATAAGTAAGCTTCCTAAGAAAGTTAAGACTGTCGGAGTGTTTGTAAACGAGAAGGTTGATGCCGTTAAGAGGATTGCTAGGATTACCGGGATTAGATTATTACAATTCCACGGAGACGAGACACAAGGTTATTGCAAGGAATTTAAACTACCTGTAATAAAGGCGCTACGAATAAAAGGTGAAAAGGACTTAAGGAAGATAAATGACTATGATGTTGATTTTTTTCTTTTGGATAATTATCTGCCGAATAAATTTGGGGGCACTGGAAAAAGATTTGATTGGGGCGTATTATCAAAGATAAAAAGAATAAATAAGAAATTTTTTTTATCAGGTGGTATTAATCCGGAAAATGTTGTTTTGGCAATTAGAAATGTTAGCCCCTTTGCCGCAGATGCTTCATCTGGACTAGAAAAGAGCCTTGGAAAGAAAGACCATAAAATAATGAAGAAATTATTTTATAATATAAAAAATTATAAATATTTATCAAAGAGAAGGAGAGTGTAATGCCAATACTATTAGGACTTATTCTTGTAGGTGCAGTGGGGTTAGCTTTTTATGCTATTGTTACCTTAAAGCAAGATGATAAAAAAGAAAAGCAGGATGTTGATTTAAGTCAGCAGCTTAATGACCAGATAAATAGACTTAAAAATGACATTGCAGAGAGAGATGAAAGAGTAAAAAAATATGTCCAGCAGATAAAAGATATAAATACAGGCATAGAAAATAGAGATAAGCAGATTGAGAATATTAATAATCAGCTAAAGGAGATGGATAAGCTTAAGATACAGCTTCAGCAAAGGGCAGAGCAGGTAAAGAGTGCAAATCAGGAAAAAGAGATTGCGCAAAAGGCGCAAGCAACTATAAAGCAAGATAGCGAAAAAGCCTTGCAGCAATTAGCTGATGCAAAGAAGGAATTAGAAAAGACAAAGGCTGAATTAGAGCAGGTTAAAAAGGATGCAAAAGATATAGCCAAGCAAGAAGTAGATAAGGTCTCACAGCAGCTGGATGCAGCAAATAAGGAGCTGCAAAATGCTAAGGCTGAATTAGAGCAGGCTAAGAAGGATAGCGCTTCCCCAAAAGAGGAATTAGATAAGGCAAAGAAAGAGATTGAAAATTTAAAAAAGGAATTAGGCTCTGTAAATGAGGTCTATAAAGGGCTCAAAGAACAATATAATGATTTAGAGCTTCAGATGCAAAAATTGAGTCAGCCGCAGCAGACGCCGCCGCCAGAGCAAGAGAAACCGCAGGCTGAAAATCAACCAGGAGTTAATCCAGAACAACAGCAGCCGCCAGCTCAACAATAAAGGAAAAGATTTGATGTTACCTAACAAAAAAGGACATTTTGGGATTTATGGTGGTAAATTTGTGCCTGAGACCTTAATGGGTGCCTTAGAAGAATTAACTGATGAGTTTCTGAAAGTAAAGAAAAATACAAAGTTTAATAAGGATCTAGAATATTATCTTCATGAATTTGCAGGAAGGCCTACGCCACTTTTTTTTGCAAAGAATTTAAGTAAGAAGTTAGGACTTAAAGTTTATTTAAAAAGAGAGGATCTTTTACATACCGGTGCGCATAAGATAAACAATACATTGGCTCAAGCATTGCTTGCTCTTAATATGAAGAAACATAGGTTTATCGCTGAGACAGGGGCTGGCCAACATGGTGTTGCAACTGCAACTGTTGCAAGTCTTTTTGGTTTGGATTGTGATATCTATATGGGCACAGAGGATATAAAGCGGCAAAGATCAAATGTATTAAGAATGAAATTATTAGGAGCAAGGGTTATTCCAGTTGATACCGGCTCAAAGACATTAAAAGATGCAACAACCCAGGCAATACGAGACTGGGTTACCAATGTAAAGACAACCTATTATTGCCTTGGTTCAGTTGTTGGGCCTCATCCGTATCCAATGATAGTCAGAGATTTCCAAAGCGTTATCGGGAAAGAGGCAAAGAGGCAAATTCTTATTAAAGAGAAAAGACTTCCTGATTATCTCATTGCCTGTGTCGGTGGCGGGAGTAATGCTATGGGATTATTCCACGCATTCTTTAGTGAGAGAAGGGTAAGATTTATTGGGGTAGAAGCAGCCGGTTCTGGTCTTAAGCCAGGCAGGCATGCTGCTACTTTAGTAATGGGCAAAATTGGAGTCTTACACGGAAGCAAGAGCCAATTGCTGCAGGATAGATATGGCCAGATTGAAATAGCTCATTCAATTGCACCCGGACTTGATTATCCCGGTGTAGGACCAGAGCACTCTTATTACAAAAGTATTAAAAGAGCAGAATATGTTTGCGTGAATGATACTGAAGCAATCAATGCCTTTAAATTATTATCCGAAACAGAAGGCATTATCCCGGCTCTTGAGCCTTCGCATGCAATAGCCTATCTTCTAAAGATAGCTCCTAGAATAAAGAGAAATAGTATTATTATTCTTTGCCTCTCTGGAAGAGGAGATAAGGATTTAGATATTTTAGAGCAAGAATTAAAAGAATGAATATGAACAGGATAGACAAAAAGTTTCAAGAATTACAAAGAAATAAAAAGAAGGCGTTTATTGCCTTTATAACTGCGGGTTTTCCTAATCTAAGCTCTACTAAAAATTTAGTTTTAGAGTTAGAAAGGCAAGGCGTAGATATTATTGAATTAGGAGTGCCTTTTTCTGATCCATTGGCCGATGGCCCTGTAATCCAGAGGGCAAGTCAATATTCCTTGGAAAATGGAACTAATTTAGATAAAATATTACTTCTTGTAAAGGAGCTAAGAAGCAAGACACAGATTCCCGTATGTCTTATGACATACTATAATCCAGTTCTTAAATATGGGTTAGAGGCTTTAGTTAAGAAAGCCGTTATTTGCGGTGTGGATGGTTTTATTATTCCAGATCTGCCTTTCGAAGAGGCTAAAGAATTTTTGAAGATTTCAAAAAAGAAAAACATTGACCTTATATCGTTTCTTGCGCCAACGAGTTCACTGGAGCGCATAAAGATGATAAGTAAAGCTTCTCACGGTTTCATATACTATGTTTCTCTTACTGGAGTAACTGGAACGAGAGAAAGGCTTCCTAGAGATTTAACTAAAAATATTTCATTCATAAAAAGATATACGAATAAAGCAATCTGTGTTGGTTTTGGTATATCAAAGCCAGAACATATAAAAGCAATTTCTAGATTGGCAGATGGAGTTATTGTAGGAAGTGCAATTGTAAAAGAAATAGAAGAAAACTTAACTAAGAATGATATGATAAAGAAAGTTGGTAAGTTCGTTAAAAATCTTACCTGCAACCTAAATTAAAAAATGTATAAAAAAACAACATTAGAAAATGGTCTAAAGATAGTAACGGCAAATATGCCCTCCATGAAATCAATTGCCCTGGGTGTTTGGATTAGGGTTGGCGGAAGATTTGAAACCAAAGAGAATAAGGGTATCTCACATTTCTTAGAGCACATGGTCTTTAAAGGCTCAAAGAAATATAATAGAAGCAGGCTTAAGGCATTAATTGAAGGTAAGGGTGGGACACTTAACGGTTTTACAAGTGAAGAGCTCACCTGTTATTGGGCAAAGACTCCAAAGTATAATTTGAAAACAACGCTGGATGTATTATTAGATATGAGTCTAAAACCCATCTTAGATGAGAAAGAGTTCTTAAAAGAGCGCTCTGTCATATTGGAAGAAATAAAGATGTATAAAGATTTGCCGCAGATATATGTTTATGATTTGTTAGATTCAATAATGTGGCCTGACCATCCATTGGGCATGCCAATTATTGGGCAGGAGGAATCACTTTCTGACATAACAGTACAGGATATGTCAAGATTTCAAAAGAAATTCTATACAGCCCCAAATATTGTGGTTGCCCTGGCCGGAGATATAGAGCATAACATGATAGCCGATAGAATATCCAAGATATTTTCTAAATCGAATGGCACTTTGAAAAATAGATTTTTAAAGGCTGGTATAAAAAATGGACCAAGGCTAAAAGTATTAGATAAGCCTACAGAACAGTCTCATTTGGCTATAGGCTTTCACGGCATATCAAGGGACCATAAAGATAGATATGTACTTTCGCTGATAAATATAATCTTAGGCGCTAATATGTCAAGCAGGCTATTTGATGAGGTCAGAGAGAAAAGAGGGCTTGCCTATTCTATCGGGACCAGCATAAAATTTTATCAGGATACAGGCTCATTCTTAGTACACGCAGGCATTGAGAATTCCAAGATAAATAAGACATTAGAGGTTGTATTAAGAGAGTTAAGCAGGATCAAGCAAGAACCTGTCAAAAAAAGTGAGCTTAGAAGGGCTAAAGATTATTTTAAGGGACAGCTGATTTTATCATTAGAGGATACGCAAGACCAGATGCTTTGGGTAGGAGAACCGACAGTGTCCTTAGATAAGATTGATAATCCCGATGATATTATCGATAAAGTTGAAAAGATTAACCAGCGTGATATAAATAGGGTCGCAGGTACGATATTTAATAGGGATTCATTAAATATGTCACTAATAGGCCCTGTAAAATTTACAGAAGAAGATTTTAGCGAGACAGCAAAATGCCTGAAATAAATAACAATATTACACCGAAGAAGAGCTATCTTCAAAAACCTAATGAGTTTGTTCTTTTTCTGCCGGAAATCAAAGAGCTTTTAACGAGCAAGGATTTCAATCAGTTAAAGAATCTTATCAAGAGCGTTCATTCAATAGACCTGGCAGAGGGTTGGCACATGCTTAATCCAGAAGAGAAGATTGTGATATTTAAATTGCTTACACAGCATAAGGCAATTGAGGTTTTCGAAGACCTAAGATTCCACGAGCAGTCATTTCTAGCTAATAATCTTGATAATACCGAAATAACGCCTATTTTAAATGATATGGCCCCTGATGATAGGGCTACATTTTTTAAAGATTTGTCAGAGAAGGTCAAAAAGAAATTATTCTCCCAGATGAAGACAGAAGAGGTTGATGATGTACGAAGGTTATTGGTTTTTAAGGCAGATTCTGCAGGAAGCCTTATGACAACAGAGTTTGCAGAGCTAAAGAAAGATATGACTGCAAGGAGGGCAATCCTGCATCTGCAGGAGGCTCATAAGGCTGGGCAGTCTAAGACTATTTATAATGTGTATGTTACAGATGACAATCATGTTTTATTGGGCTTTATTCCATTACAAACGCTTATTGAGGTACCTCCGGATATTTTGATAAAAGATGTAATGTCAGATGCAAATGTTATTAAGATCCAGCTGGATATGCCTAAAGAAGATGTAGCCAAGCATTTTAGAAAATATGACCTTTTAGGGGCGCCTGTTGTAAACGAGCAAGAGCAGATTGTAGGTGTCGTTACCATTGATGATGTTGTTGATTTAATTGACAAAGTGGCTACCAAGGATATTTATGAGATTGGTAAAATGGAGGCGCGCGGAGGCCAGGAGATCAGGTATTCACAAACTAATATAAAGGAATTGATAACACGCAGGGTTGGCTGGCTAATTGTATTATTAATCTTTGACTTTCTGACAGGTACGGTGTTAAAGAATTTTGAGCATGCATTAAGCTCTGTAGTAGCGCTTACATTCTTTATTCCTATGCTCTTAGATACAGGTGGTAATGCAGGCGCGCAGACCTCCATTACCTTAATAAGGAGTTTAGCCCTTGGAGAGGTAAACTTAAAGAATGTCTGGAGAGTAGTTAGACTTGAGGCCACGGCATCATTATTTATGGGGTTAATAGTTGGTTTTGTTGCATTTTTAAGGGCTATGATGCTTCAACAACAATTACTCTTATCTTTAGTGGTAGGTCTGACTATGATGCTTATAGTACTTCTTGCTATTGCTACAGGGATTTGCCTGCCGCTTCTTTCTAAAAAAGTAGGGCTTGACCCTGCAGTATTAGCAGGTCC
>JBFZAD010000166.1:0-3177 GCA_041309125.1 Candidatus Omnitrophota bacterium | reverse complement strand
TTGTCCCACCCAGCTCTTTTCAACTCTTGAAACCAAACTCATCAAGAGTTTGTATCTTGCTGGACAGATTAACGGAACAACCGGTTATGAGGAGGCAGCTTCTCTGGGATTGATTGCAGGGATTAATGCGGCATTAAGAGCTGAAAATAAGGGAGAATTCGTATTGGATAGAAGCCAGGCTTACATCGGTGTCTTAATAGATGATTTAGTAACAAAAGGCACAAGCGAGCCTTATAGAATGTTTACTTCAAGGGTAGAATATCGCCTTATATTAAGAGAGGACAATGCCGATATTAGATTAACTAAGTTAGGATATGATATTGGGCTTGTTAATAAAGAGCAGTTTCTAAAGGTGCAGGAAAAAGAGAAACAAGTCTTTGAGGGAATAGCTTTTCTAAAAAAAGAAATAGTCAAGCCTTCAAAGGCCATAAATTCAAAGCTTGAGTTATTAAAGGCTACACCAATTTCTAGAAGCACCACAAAGTATGAACTTTTGAAGAGGCCAGAGCTGAGTATACATAATTTAAATGAGATATGCCAGGAGAAACTCACTTCTAGCCTAGATGTGCTTCGCTCAATACAGATTGAGGTTAAATATAAAGGTTTTATAGACAGGCAATTAAAAGAGGTCAGGAAATTTAAAGACTTGGAAAAGATAAAAATTCCTGATAATATAGATTATAAGAAGATCCAAGGCCTATCAAAAGAAATCGTAGAAAAGCTAAACAGATTTAAACCCATATCATTGGGTCAGGCTTCAAGAATTTCAGGTGTTACGCCTTCAGCAATAACGATTATTATGGTATGGCTTAAGAAGCGCTTATAAGAAACTTGCGTAATGCGTATTGCGTTGTGCGTATTGCTGTAGATTGGTTTATGCTAGATAGAAAGAAGAATACAGAAAAGAATTATAAAGAGCTTAAAGATTTTGCCTTGGATAGGGGGGCGGATTTATTTGGTGTTGCGGATATAAAAAAACTTAAAAAGGATTTTATTTTAGATAAAAAGCTTATTGCTGGCATAGATAAAGCCATAAGTATTGGAGTTCGACTCAGCGAAAGAATCTTTGAAGATGTTACAGAGCATCCAACAAGATTGTATTTCCATCATTATAAAACAGCAAACATGTTTCTGGACCAGCTTGCCTTTAGGACCTCGAATTTCATACAGAAAAAGGGCTATCTTGCCCTACCTATACCTGCCTCACAGATAGTTGACTGGCAGAAACAGACAAGTCATCTGTCTCATAAGGCCGTTGGCTATTTTGCAGGACTTGGATGGATTGGAAGAAATAATCTTTTGGTGAATAAAGAATTTGGCAGCCAATTTCGCCTTGTAACAATATTAACAAATATGCCTATTGATATAGATAAGCCGTTAAAAGAAGATTGCCAGACTTGTAAGCGTTGTATAGCTGTGTGTCCAGCTAGTGCAATAAAGGAAAAGAAAGAAGATTTCAACCATATTGGCTGCTTTGAGAAGCTCAAGGAATTTCAAAAGAGCAAATTCTCAGATCAGTATATCTGCGGTATTTGCATCGGGGTCTGCAATGGAAAAATGTAATATGGATTTCTTAGATATAATTAAAGAAAGAAGGAGTATACGAATCTATAAAGAAAAAATGCCTTCAGACAAAGAAATTGATAAGCTTTTAGAGGCAGGCCGATGGGCTCCTTCAGGATTAAATAATCAGCCTTGGAAGTTTAAGGTGATAAGTAATAAAAAAATAAAGGATGAAATTTCAAAATTTACAAAATATTCTGCTATAATAAAAAAGGCCCCTGTGATAATTTGTGTTTTCTTGGACATCTCAGCAAGTTATAATAGGGATAAGGATATTATGGCAATAGGCGCCTGTATACAAAATATACTCCTTGCAGCCCATTCAATTGGTCTTGGCACATGCTGGCTGGGTGAAATATTAAATAAGAAGCAAGAGTTTGTTAAATTCCTGGGGGTAGATACTGATTATGAGCTTATGGCAGTCATAACTGTAGGTTTCCCAGATGGACAGGTTAAAAACGTAGAAAGAAGGCCAATTAAAGAATTAATAATAAACTAAAGAGGATAAAATGAAGAGCATATTAATGCTGGTAATTGCAATCTTTTTAATACCTTTTTTAGTGTACATTTTTAGATGCCTCGGCTTTTATAAAAGATCCAAGGATATTAAAAGTTGTGTCCACAGCTTTAAGGCGTTTGACAGATTAAAAAATGGGGATTTTGAAATAAAGGAGCTAAGATATCCGCTGGTTCTGTTATCCGGCATTACAACATTCTTTATTGCTATAGCAGGGCTAGTATTTTTGTTTCTTATGGTTTCAGCCATTTATGGACTGAGACTTGATACAAACATGGATATCCAGGCAAACACGATATTTAATTATATGTTTGCGCTCTGTGTACTTTGCTTGATTGTATATTTATTGAGCATTTCAACCTTAATAGTGATTGAAGATAAATGTCTTAAATTTAACAATCATCTTTTGTATTTTCTTACCTTCGGTGTCTTAAAGGGCATAGCCTATTCAGATATCAATCAGATAGAAATTAACATTAACTTCGGAAAAGAAAGATCAGGAACCTATAGTATAGGTACGGAATTGATAATCGATTCTATAAAAAATAAGTTAAAATTAAAGCCCAATATTCTTTATAATAATGAGACCCTTGTATTGATTGCTGGGTTACGAGATAAACTTAAGGATAAGGTTAAAATAACCAAGGTTTAAAAATGCACGATATCGGTTTTGCCCAAGAGATAATTGATGCCATAAGAAAGAAATCAGGCAGTAAAAAGGATAAGAAAAAAGTAATATCTGTTAATGTTTCTTTAAGCCCATTTAGCCATGTAAAGCCAGAGGGTTTGAAAGAGACATTCCTTGAGCTATCAATGGGCTCTGGATTTGAAGGCATAGAATTAAATATCCAAACTTTAAAAGTAAAAATATTCTGTAGGGAATGCAAAAATGAATTCTTTATAGACTGCCCAAGTTTTTCTTGCCCGGTTTGTAAATCTCAAGATATGGACATCAAATTAGATAAGGAATTCTTTGTAGAGTCGCTTGAGATAGAGCAAGAATAGGTAGTTTGACGTAGACATAGAGATATAAAAAAGGTATAATATTAATTTAATATGGATACGAAATCAAGGTTAGTTAAATGGCTTAAGAAGAA
>JBFZAD010000165.1:0-2984 GCA_041309125.1 Candidatus Omnitrophota bacterium | reverse complement strand
ATGTCCGTTGTAGCAGCTATAGTAAATATTATCAATGCAGCTATCTTAGCAGAAATACCAGGCATTAATAATACCGGTATAAAAACAAAAGTAAGAATTACCCTAGATAATGTTATTCGATTGGGGAGGTTCATTTTGAAATCTTATAAAATTAGACCAAATTTTATTATATTATTATACCATCCGGATTTCAAAAAGGAAGGAAAATCAAGAGTATTTTAATGAAAAAGGGACAGAGAGAGCTTAAAAACAGTCTCTGTCCCAATAATATGCTATATTAAATTTACTATTGGCAGTTTATACACTTTGGACACGGATTAATAGCCTTACTTCTGCCATAATCTTCTTTAAAAATAGCTACATCCGTTCCATCCACATTACCGTCATTATCAAAATCACCCCTAACATCATATGTCCTAAAATATTTTTGAAAAGCAATCGCATCAGTTCCATCGACATCAAAGTCACCGTCAAAGTTTCCTTCACAAATATTGCGAGGATAGTTACCCGTACGCTTAGGATTACGGCGAAACATCGTCCACTGTTCTCCTTTATTAATATTTGTGGTTACAGTATTATTGGGGCTGATCACTTTAAGATGTAATTGATCAGGATATGCTGACAGCTCAACTATATCAATAATACCGTCATTTTCTAGATCAGCTGCTACTATGCCATTTATTGTCTCTTTAAAAATTGTTCCATCCGGAAGTGTTGTTTGTGGCTCTCCAATAGGCAAGCTAAAATCAGGAACAGAGGAACCATCATTATTCCATGCTTTCATATAGTACTTTTTAACAGGCTCTCTTCCTGGAATACCCAAAACAAGAGTTTCTGCCAAAAGGACTTCTGGTTTTTTATCATTATCTATATCTAGTATTAAGGGTTCTGAGACCACTTCTCCGCAGTTAAGAGGCCATCCCGCGACAGCTAAACCACTATGATGATATGCCTCTTTGCCTCTTAATATCTCTAAATCACCATCTCCATCTAAATCAGCTAATGTCAATTCCTTTGGCAATAATAAAGGTGTTGACGTATCTGGGGGAACGACGAAACTTTTCATAAGCTCACCTGTATGGTGATATAAAAATATTTTCCAAACCGCATCAGGTTCTCGTGTGCTTGTCATCGGATCCACTGCAAGCAATGCTATTTCTAAATCTCCGTTTTTATCTATATCTCCCATTACTATTGGAGTTGTATTCCTGAAATCTCTTTCTAAGGAAGTTGAAAGCATGCGACTGCCATCTGATTTTAAAAGAAAGATCACACTCGGATCTGGATAAGGATTAGCTAAAAAAAGTGGCCCTTGAACACGGCTATATCCTATCTCAACTGAACCATTATTATCTACATCCCCGGCAGCCAAAAGCACCTGGGTGGAAGTGGAAGAATATGGTGCTGAAACCCTACGCAGCTCATTTCCTGCAAAATCAAAAGCAATAAGCATAGGATACCAAGCTTGAACAGGATAGTAAATATCAGTGTAGTTATCAAGCGTTGCAACAATATCAAGTGTTCCATTTTGATCAACATCGGCTAATGTTAAAAAAGAAAAGGCTCCAGTATTCAATGAGGCAGGACAAGGAAAACCCGGCAAAAGCTTACCCTCAAAATCATAAGCATAAATCTTATCCTTGTAGCCAGGCCTATCATCAGTTTTTATACGTACAATTGCCACTACCTCAGAGAACCTATCGTTGTTAATATCACCAACGGCTATCCCATGTGCCTGAGAAACAATATTTGGCTCTGGATCAACTGACCACTTCTTTGTCAAGTCATAGTTCCAGACTTCAATACCGCCATTCATATCTTTATTTATATCACCTGTTGCGATAATAATTTCTTTAATGTTGTCATTATTCAAATCAGCAACTATTGGAGCATCTAATGAAGCGAGGGGACGGCGAGACACAGCCCTTGAGTTATAACTAAGAGTATTATCAACATAAACTGGCGTCAAACCTACAACCTGATTAGTAACTACATTTCCTGTAGTTTGGCCTATAGCTATATTATGAATTAACGCTGTTGCTGTAATCATTACAAACATAATTTTCAACATTTTGTTTTTCATTTTATCCTCCTGCTTTTTAAAAAGGTTTAATAACTATATAAAATAAAAACCAAAAGGCAAATAAGCCTTTTGGCTAATATATTCAAATACTTAAATAATATCTCTGATTATTTAACACTTACTGACCCCCTGTAAGTATCTTTAAATACTTAAACTATCCTTTTGTTAGACCACTCATTTAAACGCAGCCTCCCTACGCTTAAATGATACTAAAAAAAATGCCAAGCTTCCAATCTTTCGGCAGCTTGGCTACCCTGAATACTTATGGGCCCGTGGCTTTGCGTCCTAACCTTTCAGTTAGTTTACCTTTTCGTAAAGTTCTATAAAGAGTATACCCTTCAGAAATATTTTTTTCAATAGGATAAGACTTTTTTTTGTAAACGGTTACTATTTTTCCTCCCCTACCAGATCATACTCTTGAGCATCAATTATCTTTACTTTAACAATTTCTCCAGGATTGATTTTTCTTTTGGCCCTAACAAAGACTCCTCCGTCTACTTCCGGGGCATCAAACTGGGTCCTTCCTATAAAAATACTATTTTCACTTTCTTCGTCGATCATAACTTCTATATTCTTACCTAAAAATGCTTTGTTTTTCTCTGAAGCTATCTTCTGCTGCAATGACATGATAGCATCAAATCTGGCCTTTTTAGTCTTAAATGGAATCTGTTTTCTATAATTATAAGCCGGTGTACCCTCTTCCCTTGAATATATAAAAACTCCCAACCTATCAAATTCAGTATCTTTTACAAAATTTAATAATTCTTTAAACTCTCTTTCGCTTTCTCCTGGAAAACCAACTATTAAAGAAGTTCTAATGGCTACTTGCGGAATACTTTTTTTGATTTTATCTATTAAGCTAATAATCTGGGTTTTTGTAATCCTTCTATTCATTAATTTA
>JBFZAD010000164.1:0-8411 GCA_041309125.1 Candidatus Omnitrophota bacterium | reverse complement strand
AGCCTCTTTGATTTATGGAGTGGACGAGAAGGAAGTAACAGCCACTATGCGCGATTTTGCAAAGCGCGTAAATTTCGGAATTATATATGGAATTACCTCATTTGGTCTTGCGCGCGACCTTGGAATCTCTAATGACGAGGCGCAACAATTTATCGATACCTACCTTTCGCGTTACCCCAAAGTAAAAGATTATATGCAGGATCAGATTGAATTTGCCAAAGAAAATGGATTTATAACCACACTTTTAGGCAGGCGCAGATATTTACCTGATATAAATAGCAAGAATAATAATCTTAGGCAGTTTTCTTATCGACAGGCAATCAATACTCCGATACAGGGCCTGGCAGCAGACCTTATTAAGCTTGCAATGGTAAATATTGCTAAATGGATTGAAAAGGGTCCGATGTCTGTAAGAATGCTTTTACAGGTCCATGACGAACTGGTTTTTGAAGTTGAAAAGAAAGAGCTTAAGAGTGTCTGTCCGCCTCTTAAAGAGCAGATGGAGAATGTCTATAAGCTTTCTGTGCCTATAAAGGCAGATGTGAAATTCGGAGATAATTGGCTAGAGATGGAGGAGTATAAATGAAAATCTTATTTTGCTCAAGTGAGGTTGTTCCCTTTGCCAAGACAGGCGGCCTTGCAGATGTGGCAGGTGCACTACCTATTAGCTTAGAGGAACAAGGCCAAGAGATTAGGGTTATTATGCCGCTCTATAGAATGGTAAAGAATTTAGGCGCAAAGCTAGAAAAGCTGAATCAAGATGTATATTCTGCAAAAATAGGCAAAGACGTTACAGTCTATTTTTTAGAGAATAAGAAATTTTTTGATAGAGATAATTTATATGTGACGAAAGAAGGAGATTACCCGGATAATCTTGAGAGATTCTCATTTTTTTGCGAGAAAAGTTTGGAATTTATAAAGAAGATTAAATTTAAACCGGATGTAATTCATTGCAATGACTGGCAGACTTCTTTAATCCCTGTATTTCTTAAGACTAAGTACAAGGATGATCCATTTTATTCAAAGATAAAAACTATCCTTACGGTACATAATCTTGGTTATCAAGGATTATTTCCTAAGGAGAAATTCTCTGTGCTTGGCCTTGGGGATGAGCTTTTCAGTATCAATGGCCTTGAGTTTTATGGCAAGGTAAATGTTTTAAAGGGTGGTTTATTATTTTCTGATTATATAACAGCAGTAAGCCCAACTTACGCAAAAGAGATACAGACTAAGGAATTCGGCGCAGGCCTTGAAGGCCTTCTGGAAAAAAGAAAAGATATGATCTTTGGAATAATAAATGGAATCGATTATTCGATATGGGATCCTAAGAAAGATGAGCTCATCTTTAAGAAATATGATTCGGAGTCTATAGCTAGTAAATATGTGAATAAAACTAAATTTCAGCAAGAGTGCGGATTGAAAGAGGACGATAAATCAATGCTTTTGGGGATGGTCTCGCGCCTTGCTGAACAGAAGGGAGTGGATATATTAGCACAGGCCCTACCAGATATCCTGAAGTTAGATATGCAGGTAGTCATATTAGGTACAGGAGACGTAAAGTATCATCAGATACTTGAGGCTATTGCTAGAAAATTCCCTAAGAAATTCAGTCTGCATCTTAAGTTTGATGAAACGCTTGCCCATAAAATCTATGCAGCCAGCGACTTTTTTTTAATGCCTTCTCGCTACGAACCCTGTGGTTTGGGCCAATTAATTAGTTTTAAGTACGGGACATTACCCGTCGTATCAAAGACAGGAGGCCTTGTCGATACAGTAAAGAATTTTGATATAAAGACAAAAAAAGGAGATGGTTTTGTACTGTCAGATTTTACCAAGAAGGGCTTTATTGATTCTATGAATAAGGCCAGGGCAGTATTTGCCGATAAGGCTCTCCTTGCTGACTTGATAAAGGCAGTTATGCTAAAAGATTTTTCATGGAATGAATCAGCAAAGAAGTATATACAGCTTTATAAGAAGGTTTTATCAAACTAGCGTATGCCAATTATTGGTGTAACAGGAAGTTTTGGCACGGGTAAAACAACGGTAGCAAGGGTATTTAAGAAATTGGGCGCCCATGTAATTGACGCAGACGAAATAGCACATAGTCTGTTAAAAAATAATAAAAAAATAATAAAAAAAATCGTCTCCGAATATGGCCAGGAGATTTTAAATAGAAACAAGGAGATTGATAGACGCAGGCTTTCAGTCTTAGTATTTAATGATAGAGACAGACTTAGTGTGTTAAATAATATTATCCATCCTGAAGCTATAGCCATAATCAAGTCTCAGATCAAGAGATATTTAAGAAGGCCTATTGTTATTGATGCCCCTTTATTAATTGAGGTGGGTTTGGCAAGGCTGGTTGATTATTTGGTGGTAGTTAAATTAAATCAAGGAGAGCAGATAAATAGGCTTCAAAAAAAATATAAAATTTCTAAAAAAGCTATTTTAAAACGAGTTAAGATGCAGTTGCCGCTTCGTTTAAAGATCAGGCAGGCTGATTTTGTAATTAATAATAACGGCTCAAAGGCCGAAACTGAAAGAGAGGTAAAAAAGATATGGCGCCAAATAACAAGGTAGAAAAAGAAAACAATAGTGAAGTGAGGTTTGAGCAAAAAGAGATGCGCATCGGGAATTTAAAGGATATGAAGATTACAGACCTCAATAAAATTGCTAAGGATCTGGGAGTTAATGGTATCAGCGGATTGAAAAAACAGGATCTAATCTTTAAGATACTCCAGGCACAGGCAGAAAAAGAGGGACTTATGTTCGGAGAGGGGGTATTAGAAATCCTTCCGGAAGGTTTTGGTTTCTTGCGTTCTGTCAACTATAACTATCTGCCGTCTCCAGACGATATTTACATATCGCCGTCTCAAATAAGAAAGTTTGATCTAAGGACGGGAGATACTGTAAGCGGTCAGATTAGGCCCCCCAAAGAAGGCGAGAAATATTTTGCGCTTCTTAAGGTAGAGGCAGTTAATTTCGAGAATCCCGAAGAGTCAAAGGAGAAGATTCTATTTGATAACCTGACACCCATTTATCCACAGAAGAGATTTGTCCTTGAGGTTAATAAAGACGAGGTATGTGGTAGGATAATGGATTTATTGACTCCTATCGGCAAGGGCCAGCGTGGAATGATAGTTGCCCCTCCTTATAGCGGAAAGACAGTGTTGCTACAAAAAATAGCAAATTCTATTATTCAGAACACAAGCGATGTGATAATGATAGTTTTGTTGATTGACGAGCGTCCTGAAGAAGTTACTGATATGCAGCGTAATGTCAAAGGAGAGGTTATAAGTTCAACATTTGATGAACCGCCCGACAGACATGTACAGGTTGCAGAGATTGCGTTAGAAAAGGCCAAGAGGCTTGTCGAGCATAAAAGAGATGTCGTAATCCTTTTGGACAGCATCACCAGGCTTGCAAGGGCATATAATGCAGTTATCCCTCATAGCGGAAAGATTTTATCCGGTGGTATTGATTCAAATGCATTACAAAAGCCAAAGCGCTTCTTTGGCGCAGCTCGCGCACTCGAAGAAGGTGGAAGCTTGACTATAATTGCAACTGCGCTGGTTGATACAGGAAGCAGAATGGATGATGTCATATTTGAAGAGTTTAAGGGCACAGGAAATATGGAGTTACAGCTTGATAGGGCGTTATTCCAAAGGCGTATTTATCCTGCGATTGATATAAAGCGCTCAAACACAAGGCATGAAGAATTATTGCTTGCGCAGGAGGAATTGCAGAGGATATGGATCTTAAGAAAAGTACTCAATGACCTTAATGTTGTTGAGTCAATGGAATTACTAATTGAAAAATTGTTAAAAACAAAGGATAATAAGGAGTTCTTAAACAGCATGAACCAGTAAGTGAGGCCTCAACTTATGGAGCCCGGAGGGCGACATAAGTTGTAAGGCCGAACTTACCCAGCACTAATTTTGCGAGTATTATTATATTCAAAATTAGTGCTGGGTTAATTCGCGCAAATAATTTACGCTCACCTTACGGCTCGCGTAAATTATGCGCTCATTAAAGGAGACAAAACATGAAAGAAGGAATACATCCGAAGTATCAAGATTGTACAATTGTATGCGCATGTGGAGAGGTAATACATACCCGCTCCACAAAACCCAATATCAAGATTGATATCTGCTCAAAGTGCCATCCGTTTTTCACAGGAAAACAAAAGGTGGTTGATACTGCCGGCAGAGTTGAGAAGTTTAAGAAGAAATACAGTAAGTCTTAAAGATTACAAAGACAAGCGTTTCGTATTGCGTAGTGCGTACAGCGTAAAATCAAGACATGCGACATCTGTCAGGTAACGTGGTGACCTGCAGTCGTTAGATTAATACTATGATTGAAAGATTCGAAGAGTTAGATAATAGATATTCTGAATTAGAAAGGCTTTTGGCAGATCATTCTGTTATTAATAACAGGGAGGAGTGTCAAAGGTATGCTAAAGAGCTGTCAGATATTCAACAAGAAGTCTTAAAGTTCCGTGGATACAAAAAGATCTGTCAAGATATTGAAAATTTAGAGAACGAGTTAAAACAAGAACATGACATTGAATTCTTGAGTTTAGTTAGGCACGAGATTGAAGAGTTAACGAAAAAAAGAGAAGCCAAGAAAAAAGAATTAGAGGATTTACAAAAAGGCTCTACAGAACTCGAGGATAGAGATATAATACTAGAGATTCGTGCAGGAACAGGAGGCCAGGAAGCAAGTCTTTTTGCCGGTGATTTATACAGGATGTATGCAAAATATGCAGCATTGAAAAATTGGAAAATTGAGCTTATGTCAAGTCATCCTACCGAATTAAGCGGGTTTAAGGAGGTTGTTTTTGCCGTAAGGGGTAAGGGTGCATATGAACATTTGAGATTTGAATCTGGTGTACACAGGGTTCAGCGCGTGCCCTCTACAGAGGCATCCGGAAGAATACATACCTCTGCAGCTACAGTTGCTGTAATGGTTGAACCAGAAGAGGTAGATCTAAAAATTGACTCTAAGGATATCAGGGTTGATGTTTACCGTTCATCCGGCAAGGGTGGTCAAGGTGTAAACACCGCAGATTCTGCAGTAAGGCTTACACATGTTCCTTCTGGCATTGTTGTAACTTGCCAGGATGAGCGCTCGCAGCTAAAAAATAAAAATAAGGCAATGCGTGTGTTAAGGGCACGCATTCAAGACAAGATGCAGCAAGAAGAGACCAGCAAGATATCAAGCGATCGTAAGTCTCAGGTTGGAAGCGGAGACAGGAGTGAGAAAATAAGAACTTATAATTTTCCCGATAGAAGAATTACTGACCACAGGATCGGATTAACAGTGCATCAGTTAGACAGCGTATTAGATGGCGACTTGGATATGATAACCACAGAATTGATAAAGGCAAATCAATTGCAAGAAAAAAAATGAATGAAAAAGAATTAATATTGACGCAGGTATTGAAGAAAAAAAGAGTAGATCTTTATTCAAGAGATCTATCAATCAATACTAGACAATTAAGGGAGATTGAGAGAATAAAGAATAAGAGAAGAGCTGGTGAGCCTCTTCAATATATTTTAGGCAGACAGGAATTTATGGGGTTGGATATAGCAGTAAAAGATGGAGTTTTTATACCTCGTCCTGAGACAGAGATTTTAGTGGAAGAGGCAATAAAATTGGCCACAAGCTCCAAGCTGCAAGCTTCAGGCTCCAGGCTTCAGGCTGCAGGCCTCAGGCTCCAGGCTTCAGGCTGCAGGCCTCAGGCTCCAGGCTATAGAATACTTGATATTGGAACTGGTTCTGGGTGTATTGCAATTAGCCTGGCAAAATTTATAGCAAAAAGCTTTATAATTGCATTGGATAATTCAGATATTGCCATCAATGTTGCTATGAAAAATGCAGTGGATAATGGGGTTGGTAATAGAATTGTTTTTATAAAAGAAGATATCTTTAATTTATCATTCATCGGATCCTTTCTATTTAATAAAAGAATCGATCTAATTGTTTCTAATCCGCCATATATACCAAAGGATGAGATTGTAAAGCTGCAGAAAGAGGTTCGGCATGAACCAAAGGAATCTTTAGATGGTGGCAAAGATGGCTTAAGATTTTTCCCTAGAATAATGGAAGTTGCAGAGAATTTTCTTAAAAAAGATGGGTTTCTTGTTATGGAGATGGGATACGATCAGGCAAGGCAAATTACAGATATTGCATCAAGAAAGAATAAGCTTGGATTAGTAAAAATAGTTAAAGATTATAATGATTTTGAAAGAGTTATTATCTTTAAGAAGAAAAATTAATAAACAGACTAAACACCAAACACTAAACACCAAACACTGGAGAATATGGAAAAACTAGTTATCGAAGGCGGAATTCCCTTAAAGGGGAGCGTTACTATAGGTGGATCAAAGAATTCGAGTCTACCAATAATGACTGCGTGTCTGTTGACTAAAGACAGATGCATTATCAAAAATGTGCCTAATTTAAGAGATGTACACACTATGATTAAGATATTGCGGTCGCTTGGCGTGTTGGTTGAATTTAATAATTCAGAATTGTCTATAGAGGCACGAGATATTAAAAAAAATAAGGCTGACTATAAACTCGTCTCAACAATGCGCGCCTCTTTTTGCGTGTTAGGGCCACTTCTGAGCAGGATGGGTAAGGCATGTGTTTCTCTTCCGGGTGGCTGTGTAATTGGAGTAAGGCCAGTTGACCTCCATATCAAAGGTATAAAATCACTAGGTATTGATGTATTAATAAAAGAGGGTTATGTGCAGGCTAGTGTTTCGAGAAGGACTAAGGGTGCTCATATGTATTTAGGAGGGGAGTTTGGATCTTCTGTCTTGGCAACTGCAAATATTATGATGGCAGCAACTCTAATTAAGGGCAAGACAATTATTGAGTGCGCATCTTGTGAACCAGAGATAGAAGACTTGGCAAGATTTTTGATAAAGATGGGTGCAAATATTAGCGGCGTTGGAACGCCTATTATTGAAATTGAAGGGGTTATGGAATTACACGGCGTAGAACACGAAGTTATCCCAGATCGTATTGAAGCAGGTACATTTATTATTGCTGCAGCAATTACCAAGGGAGAATTAACTATCAAGAAATGTGAGTATAAGCATTTAGGTGCACTTATTGATAAGTTGGCTCAGGCAGGCCTTTCAATAAAGAGAACAGATGGCTCAATATTTATAAATGGCAAAAAGAGATTAGATCCTGTAAGCATCGCTACATTTCCATATCCTGGGTTTCCTACAGATATGCAGGCGCAGTTTATGGCACTTATGAGTGTTACACCAGGAGTAAGTGTTATAACAGAAAAAATATACCCTGATAGGTTTATGCATGTAGCAGAACTTAATAGGATGGGAGCAAAAATCTTAAAAGAAGGCCCTCATGCAATTGTTGAGGGAGTAAAACAATTAAGTGCCGCCCCTGTTATGGCATCGGATCTACGTGCATCAGCAGCACTGGTCCTTGCAGGCCTTGTTGCTAAAGGCAAGAGTGAGATCTCCCGCATATACCATCTAGACAGAGGTTATGAGGGGCTTGATAATAAGTTGCGCTCACTCGGAGCGAAGGTGTGGAGAGAGAAGGAATAATTGAATCTCTAGGTAACGGTTAGGGTTAAGGTAACGAAGCCCGTATCGGTTACGGTAAAGGTAACGTCATAAAAATAATTTCCGTAACCGTAACCGATAGACGAAACGGGCATCGTAACCGTAGCCGAAAGACCTTACCGAACTAATAAAAGGTGTTTTATGATTTTAGTCATAGATAACTACGACTCATTCACCTATAACCTAGTGCAATATTTAGGTGAGCTAGGCCAAAAATTAAAGGTTTATCGTAATGACAAGATTACAATAAGCGCTATAAAAGGGCTAAGACCAAAAAGAATAGTCATTTCTCCAGGGCCAGGAAGGCCTGAAGATGCAGGAATTTCTTGCGAGGTAATAAGATGCTTTTCTGGCAAGATTCCAATCTTAGGAGTGTGTCTTGGCCATCAGGCAATTGGTTTTGTCTTTGGTGGGACTATTGGCCAGGCAAAGAGATTGATGCATGGAAAGACCTCAATGATTTATCATAATAATAAAACAATATTTAAAGGATTATCAAATCCATTTGAGGCTACAAGATACCACTCTTTAGTAGTAAAAAAGAAGAATTTGCCAAAAGAGCTAGAGATAATTGCATGGACAAAAGATGACAAAGAAATAATGGGTCTTAAGCATAAAGATTTTCCTTTATGGGGGGTACAATTTCATCCGGAGTCAATATTAACCAAAGCCGGAAAAGATCTATTAAAGAATTTTATAAGGCAATAAATTTTATAAGAGGATATTTATGCATATAAAAGATGCTATCTCAAAGGCTGTTAAGCGTCAGGATTTAAGCCGTGATGAGGCAAGAGAGGTATT
>JBFZAD010000163.1:0-8868 GCA_041309125.1 Candidatus Omnitrophota bacterium | reverse complement strand
AAAGAGAATCAGTGGCTAGCGGTGAATTATTCGAACTTGATAAAAATAAGCTGCCTCATTGTTTCTTGCATCGTACAGCCAAGGATGATGTAGCAAGGACCGAACATCTGACATTCATTTGCACTAGAAAGAAACGGGATGCAGGCCCTACAAACAACTGGATGTCACCGCCCAAGGCCTACAAAAAGGCAAAAGAATTTTTTAGCGGTTCTATGAAAAATAGGACCATGTATGTGATACCATTTTCAATGGGACCGATAGGCTCTCCTTTTAGCAAGATAGGCGTAGAGCTGACAGATTCCAGGTATGTGGTTCTAAATATGATGATAATGACCAGGGTTGGAGAGGAAGTTTTGAAGCATTTAGGTAAGGATGGGGAGTTCACCAAGTGTTTGCACTCAAAGGCAGAGCTGGATATAAATAGACGCTTAATATTACATTTTCCCGAAGATAATACCATTTGGAGCGTTGGTTCCGGATACGGAGGAAACGTCCTCTTAGGAAAGAAATGCCTTTCGCTTAGAATTGCAAGTTTTATTGCAAGGAAAGAGCATTGGCTTGCAGAGCATATGTTGATTATGGGTATAGAAGAGCCAAATGGCAGGATTCAGTACATAGCAGCTGCCTTTCCCAGTGCATGCGGAAAGACTAACCTGACCATGCTTATTCCTCCCGAAGGCCTTAAGAAGAAAGGCTATAGGATTTGGACTGTTGGCGATGATATTGCCTGGATGCGCGTAGATGTAGATGGAAGGCTGTGGGCAATTAATCCTGAAACTGGTTTTTTTGGAGTTGCACCGGGTACTAATTCAAAAAGTAATCCTACAATGGTTGAAACTATCAAAAAAGATACCATATATACCAATGTAGTTTTAAAACCAGATTCAACTGTATGGTGGGAGGGTGCAGATGGTGAAGTTCCAAAAGATGGCATTGATTGGCAGGGAAGATCCTGGAGGCCCAATGAATTAGACAAAGAAGGCAATCCTATTAAGGGAGCGCATCCCAATAGTCGTTTTACAGCACCTATTGTAAATTGTCCGTCTGCCTCTTTTAGGCTCGATCAGCCTCATGGAGTTCCTATCTCTGCAATTATTTTTGGAGGCCGACGGGCTCATCTTGCGCCTTTAGCGTACGAATCTTTTGATTGGCAGCATGGTGTGTTTGTTGGCGCAACCATGGCTTCAGAATTAACCGCTGCTCAAGTTGGTAAGATAGGAGTTGTAAGGCGTGACCCTATGGCAATGTTGCCATTCTGCGGCTATAATATGGGTTTATATTTCCAGCATTGGTTACAAATGGGTGAGAAAATGAAAAATCCTCCGAAGATATTTAATGTTAATTGGTTCAGGTCGGATAGAGAAGGTAAATTCTTGTGGCCCGGTTTTGGAGAAAACTTAAGAGTATTAGAATGGATTTTAGATAGGTGTAATGACAAGGTTGGTGCCGTTAAGACGGCGATTGGTTTTGTCCCGCGACCAGAGGATATTGATATGACCGGCCTTAACATAGAAAAGGGTGTTTTAGAGAAACTTCTTGAAATAGACAAAAAAGAATGGCTCCAGGAATTAAAGGGGGTAAAGGAATTTTTTAGGCAATTTAAAAAAACTCTGCCTGAAGAATTATGGCAGCAATATGATGCGTTAAAAGAACGGTTTATTAAAGAAAAATAAATATTGAAAATTTGAAAAAAATATTTGGCTTTTTTCTAAGAATTTGTATAAGTGTTGGACTTTTGATCTTTTTATTTAAATTTAAAAAGATTGATATCAAAGAAATCTTAACTCTTCTCTCACAAATTAATCCTTTTCTTTTTATCTTGGCTTTTTTAGTTTTTTTTATAGATTTCTTATTGGGTTTTTTACGTTGGAGGATGCTCTTGAAGATTACAAAGGCAGAGTTTTCTGATAAGAGATTATTTTTGTCTTATTTTGGTTCTCAATTTTTTAATCTATTTGTACCTTCATTTATAGGTGCGGATATCATGCGTTCAATTGATATTGGCGCCCATCTTAAAGATGTAAAAAAGGTTGCTGCAACTGTTTTTCTGGACAGGATAAGCGGCTTCATAGGTTTATTCCTTGTTGCAATAATACCGCTTATTTTTGGATTTAGACAAATAAAAGTGCCAGCAGTTTATTTAACTATTTTTATCTTAGCTTTAATTCTCATAGTTATACTATTTTTTATGTTTCATGAAAGAACCTTTTTAAAGATAACTAAACATCTTGCTAATCGGGGTGAATTGCAGGATACAATAAAAACGCTTTATCAAGAAATATTTTATTTTAGATCACATCCAAAGCCCTTGATGAGAAATATCCTTATATCAATATTGATTCAAGCATTATTGCCAGTTGTTTATTTGTTATTAATTTTGGCTTTGAAATTTAAATTTAATCCTTTGATACTTTTTATATTAGTCCCCATTATAGGAGCAATTACAGCTATACCCATCTCCATCGGTGGTCTTGGAGTAAGAGATAATGCTACAGAATCTCTCTTTTCAAAGTTTGGGTTATCTAAGAATATCTCAGCAACTGTGTCATTAGTTATATTTCTCTTTATTCTTATAATTAGTATCTTTGGCGGGATTATCTATGTCCTTACATTTCATCATAGACGGATACAACGTCATTAAGAAGGGCTCTTTCTTTGAGCGTGATTCTATAAGTGATTCCCGAGCATTGCTTATACATTTTATTAAGGTGTATAGGCCGCAGGGGAGCTTAAACAATAAGATATCAGTTTTCTTTGATGGAAGGCCTGGCATTTCAAGCCTTCAGAAAGATTCATCTATTGATATTATTATTTCATATGACTCTAGTGCCGATGACAATATAAAAGATTTTGTAAAAAAATCATCCAATCCTAAAAATATTGTTGTAGTAAGCGATGACCGCGATATAAAATTATATTCCCGTAGCTTAGGTGCAAAGATTAGGCCGGTTGATGAGTTTGTTAATAAGCTAAAGAAGAGAGCTAAGGGACCCACCGATACCCCAACCCTTAAACAAGATGTATCTGCCAAAGAGGCTTTACAGATAACCAACGAATTGAAGCATATCTGGCTTAAATAGAATACCTTCGTTTTAAAATTTTATGCCAAGGTTTAAAAATAAGGATATATCAACTAAAAATTTTATTAAATTTCTAGGAACTGCAGGTGCCAGATTTGTTATGATTAAGCAGCTGCGTGCGTCAGGAGGAATTTGGGTGCATTTTAAGGAAACGGATATCCTGATTGATCCGGGCCCGGGAAGCATAGTTCACTGCGCAAAGTCAAGGCCAAGGCTAGATCCTACAAAATTAGAGGCAGTTATATTAACCCACAGGCATCTGGATCATTCTAATGATATAAACGTTATTATTGAATCAATGACCGAAGGGGGCTTTAAGAAGCGCGCAGCGGTTTTATTGCCCTCAGATGCCGTTAATTCAGATACGGTAATTTTAAGCCATGCAAAAGATTATATTAAGGATTTGATTATTTTAAATGAGGGCAAGACCTATAAAGTAAAGGATATTGAATTTAATGTTGCCAAAAAGATGGTTCA
Organism: Candidatus Omnitrophota bacterium; assembly: GCA_041309125.1. GTDB lineage: Bacteria > Omnitrophota > Gorgyraeia > Gygaellales > Gygaellaceae > JBFZAD01. The sequence goes on along the minus strand of JBFZAD010000163.1, from coordinate 5,311 downwards.
TCCGGTTCTGACATATGGCTTAAAATTCAACTTTTCCGGCTTGACGGTTTCCTTTATCGCCGATACAGAATATTTTGATGATATTGCAAAATATTTTAAAGCCGATGTACTTATCATTAATGTGGTTTTTTTCGAAAAAAGACCTGGGGTTTTGCATTTGTGTCTTGATGAGGCAAAAAAGATTATAAAAGAAATCAGGCCAAAAAGTGCAATCCTTACTCATTTTGGCATGTCTATGTTGAAGAATAAGCCGAATTTATTAGCAGAAGGACTCACTAAGGATCTGGGAATTGAGGTTATAGCTGCCTATGATGGGATGGTGTTTCGCATTTAGAGCAAAGAAATAATCACTTGATTTTACAAGGAGTTAGGATATAATTATATATTTGGAGCAAAATATAAAGGAGATATCATAAAATGAATAATAATAAGAATCGTAAGGTGCCAAAGAAGAAAAGGGACAATAGGACTTTTTCACTTATTATCTCTATAGTTATGTTGTTTATTGTCTTTTCTTACCTAAATAATTCCGGATCAAATTCCTCGGTCTTGGGGTTAAGGTCTATTAAGTATTCCGAGTTTTATGAACATCTAAAATCCAAGAGGATAGAACAAGTTGTAAAGATTGATAATTCAATTGAAGGAAAACTTGCTGACGGTACTCGTTTCAGCGTCACTATACCCGCTGAAGATAAAGATCTAATAAACCTTATAAAGGAAAATGTTAAGGATTTTGAAGTGCGTCAGCCGTCATTCTTATTATTATTATTATTCAATTCATGGCCAATAATTTTATTGATTATCTTTTGGTGGCTTATGGCAGCTAAGGGCGAGCAGCTTGGCAACCGAATTATGGGATTTGGCAAGGTTAGGCCAAAGGTTGCTACTGAAGAAAGGGATCAAAAGGTCACCTTTAATGATGTTGCAGGTGTAGATGAGGCAAAGGAAGAGCTGCAAGAGGTTATAGAGTTTTTAAAGGATCCTAAAAAATTCCAGCGATTAGGTGGTAAGATCCCTAAGGGTGTTTTATTAGTAGGGCCACCTGGTTGCGGAAAGACTCTTATTGCCAAGGCAGTGGCCGGAGAGGCAGGTGTGCCATTTTTTAGTATTAGCGGTTCTGATTTTGTAGAAATGTTTGTTGGCGTGGGCGCAAGCAGGGTAAGAGATTTATTTGATCAGGGCAGACGTGCTTCAAAGATTAGCGGTAGAGGTGCGATTATATTCATTGATGAGATTGATGCAGTTGGACGCCTGCGATTTGCCGGCATTGGCGGCGGCCATGATGAAAGGGAACAGACCTTGAATGCACTTCTTGTAGAAATGGATGGATTTGACACTGAAAAAGGAATTATACTTATTGCTGCAACTAACAGGCCAGACACCCTGGATCCTGCGCTGCTTAGGCCAGGGAGATTTGATAGGGTTATCGTAGTTAATCTACCTGATATAGCAGGTAGAGAGGCTATTCTAAAGGTTCACACGAAAAAAATTAAGCTGTCACCTGATGTTGATTTGAAATCGATCGCACAACACACCTCTTTATTTTCCGGTGCGGATTTGGCTAATCTGTGCAACGAAGCAGCTCTTTTAGGTGCCCGCAGGAATAAAGAGTCTGTAGAGCAGGTTGATTTAGAATCTGCTATTGAGCGTGTTATAATGGGGCCTGAGAAGAAAAGCCGGGTCATGTCTAAACACGAGAAGGAGCTGACTGCCTACCATGAAGGAGGCCATGCGCTCCTATCTTTATTGATCCCTGAAGTCGATCCTATGACAAAGGTTTCGATAATCCCAAGGGGAATGGCAGGAGGCTATACGCTTACTCCTCCCAGAGAGGATAAAAGATATCGTTCTAAAAAAGAATTTTATGGAGATATTACAGTTGCATTAGGCGGTAGGGTTGCAGAGGAGTTGCAATTTGGCGATGTCACTACTGGAGCAGCTCATGATTTGGAATGGGCAACGCAGGTAGCAAGAAACATGATATGTGATTATGGAATGAGTGAACGATTAGGGAATGTGACTCTGGGTAAAAGTCATGGGCCAGTTTTTTTGGGCAGGGATCTCGTTGAAGAAAAGAATTACAGCGATGAAACCGCAAGGATTATAGATGAAGAAGTCAAGAATGTTATTGATATCTGTTACAGCCGTTCTAAGAAATTAATAAAAGATAAATGGGAAAGATTATCAATGCTTTCAAGCGCCGTACTGGAAAAAGAAGTATTAAGCAGTGATGAAGTGAGAAAGCTTTTAGGTCTTCCTTCTGAAAAGAAAGATAACCTGCAAGGGGATATCCCTAATAAGGCTTAACTATGGTTAGGGTTATAAACTGTAGAGATATTAAAGAGGTATCAAGGCGTATGCAGGATATTTGGGTAGATCCTGAAGGAATCAAGATAATGGCTCCGAAAGCCACTTCCTATATTCTAAAAATTAATAGCTTGAATAGCTATGTTGCAAATATATTAAAGCAGCAATCTTTATCTGAGGGTGCTGATGTTGCTATCGCAAGAAATTCAATTACGGGAAAGATGAAGAAAACGGATTGTCTGGTTATGGCTAATATGTCGCAGATTGAGAGGATATCCTTAAAATTAAAAAGACAGCCATTTGGATTGAATAGAATAGCTGATGAGATTAAGGATTGCGTTACTGATTATACAAGGGATAGCTTCCGTATTGATTTAGATAGATTTACCTTAAGGCTGGGAAAGCGGACTCTAATCATGGGAATTATTAATCTTACTCCTGATTCATTCTCGGGTGATGGGCTTTTAAAAAAGTCAAAAGGCAAAAGTCAAAAGGCAAAAGTTGAGGAAATAGCCTTAGAGAAGGCGAAGCAGATGATAAGAGATGGTGCAGATATTATTGATATAGGTGGACAATCGTCAAGACCTGGGTCGCGTGCCGTTTCTGTTGATGAAGAGATTAAAAGGACCATTCCTGTTATTAAGAAATTATCAAGGCATATTAATGTGCCTATATCTATCGATACTTATAGATCAGAAGTTGCCCGGCAGGCTTTAGATAACGGTGCTTGTATAGTTAATGATATTTCATCTGTGCATTTTGATAAGGGTATGTCAAATGTGGTGAAGAAATACAAGGCAGGCCTTGTCCTCATGCATATGCAGGGCAGGCCCAAGACTATGCAGAAGAAGCCTGAGTATCAAGATGTAATGCAAGAAGTAATTGGTTACCTAAGTTCTTCTATCAAATTTTGTTTAGATGCCGGGATAGACAAAGAAAAAATTATTATTGATCCGGGGATTGGGTTTGGTAAAACCTTAGAGCATAATTTGTCTATCTTAAAAAATCTCAGAGAATTAAAGGTTCTGGGTAGGCCTATACTCATTGGTGTTTCGAGAAAATCTTTTATAGGCAGCATACTTAAAGCCCAGCCGGATGAAAGACTCATGGGCACTCTTGCCTCATGCGTTTGCGCGATAGCCAATGGTGCGGATATCTTAAGGGTTCATGATGTGAAAGAGATAAGTGAAGGAACTAGGATTGTAAATAAGATTTTAAATGCAAATCCAGGAAGGAATTAAATTATGTTAGAGTCAATGTCTTCATTATCTTCTTTATGGAAGCCTGTGTTAGAGATAATCATATTATGGTTTGTTGTCTATAACATTCTTGTATTTTTTGCAGGGACTCGTGCAGTCCAGGTTTTAAACGGCATCATCATACTTATTATTATATTTGTAGCCGTCCGCTTTTTGAAATTAGAAGTACTTGAGTGGTTAATGATTAAGATTTTTGCCCCTACTATTATTGGTATTTTTATTGTATTCCAGCCAGAGATCAGAAGAGGTCTTGCCCGTTTAGGGCAGAGACATCTATTTAGCATTATTGTCCACGAGCGAGAACTCGCTGAGGTTCTAAATGAGATTGTTGATGCCGTGTATAATTTGTCAGAGAAAAAGATAGGGGCACTCATTGCAATAGAACGCCAGGCAGGGCTTAAGACATATATAGAAAGCGGGACTTCGCTTGAAGCAAGGGTCTTGTCTGAATTGATACAGACTATCTTTACACCTACAAGCCCTCTGCATGATGGCGGAATCATAATACGCGATAATGATATAGTCGGTGCTGTGTGTCTATTTCCATTGACTGAAAGAAGTGATTTAAGTATTAATTTTGGGACAAGACATAGGGCTGCTATCGGACTCTCAGAAGAAACAGATGCGCTTGTGATAGTTGTTTCAGAAGAGACCAAGGTAGTTTCTCTGGCAGTGAACGGAAAACTGACCAGGGATTTAACCAGAGATGACCTTTTTAGGTTGTTAAAGAGGCTTTTGAGAAGGCAGAGGGTGAAAGAAAATGAACATATCTAAAGAATTTTTTTTCAAGGCAAAGGATAAATTTCTTTCCTTTTTTACTCATCACCCCTGGCTTAAAATTATATCTTTAATTCTTGCCATAGTTATATGGTTCTATATAAGATATGATATAAGCCGTTTTAGCTGGTAGGATACTAGATGCGCCTTGGTGTTAATATAGATCATATAGCAACTTTAAGACAGATAAGATTGTCGGATGGGCCGGATATCTTAGAGGCAGCTCGTATTTGCCAGAAGTCTGGTGCAGACAGTATCGTAGTCCATCTTAGAGAAGATAGGAGGCATATCCAGGATAAAGATGTAAGATTATTAAGGAAAAATTTAAAGATCATACTTAACCTGGAGATGTCCATAAATACATCTATTGTTGATATTGCCAGCAGAATACTACCCGATAGGTCAACATTGGTTCCTGAGAAAAGACAAGAGTTAACGACTGAAGGGGGGTTGGATGTATTTAAATTAAAAAAAGACGTTGCCAGGGCTGTTAGCAAATTACTTTCTAGGGGAATTGATGTAAGTTTGTTTATAGATCCGTCGAAAAAACAGATCCTGGCAGCTAGAGAAGTAGGTTGTAGTTTGATAGAGCTGCATACCGGCAGATATGCTAATGCAAAGAGAGTCTCTCTTAGAAAAAAATATATAAGAGAATTAAAAGAAGCTGCAGTGTTTGCTAAGAAGAATGGATTTTCAGTATTCGCAGGGCATGGACTTGATTATGATAATGTATCTAGTATTACCGATATTGAAGAAATAGAAGAATTAAATATCGGCTATTCAATAATTTGCCGCTCGGTTTTTACTGGTTTAGAAAAGGCTGTTAGGGAAATGAAGCATTTATTAATCTAGAAGACAATATGATTTTAGGAAGTGGTATAGATATAATTGAGGTCAGTCGTATTAAGCAATCTGTGCAAAGATGGGGAGATTCTTTTTTAAAAAGAATTTTTACTGAAAGGGAGCTT
>JBFZAD010000162.1:0-6411 GCA_041309125.1 Candidatus Omnitrophota bacterium | reverse complement strand
GGTTATGCATCTGCAGATAATCGTTTGTGGGTGTGGGACTATAATGGCAGCGGAAGCTGGGGTTCAAGCAGCTGGTATCTATTAGATACTGATAACAGCTGGCAGACAGCCCATAATTTTTACGGTGATGCAGAAGCAGGAAAAACAATAGATTTATATTTTGCCGTAGAGAATATTGGGACGGGAGGGCCATTAAATCCTGCCGGATTTTTAGCAAGCCTTACCTCTTCAGTTAATTTCGTGCAAACAGGAACTGGTGTGTTTGCATTGGGTTCCGGAAACTCGGAAATTGAGGCAGTAAATGCCTGGATAGGATCTCCTACAGTTAATCCAACAGGATTATCAGGTGGGATGATCCCTCTTTGGTATGCAACAAATAATGGGCTAATAAGTGGCACATTTCCTATTGCAGATGGTAATATTGTTAATGGCAAATCAATTTGGTACGATTATAATGGCGGCAAGATAGCAAACATTGATGATAATGCAGAGTGGATATGGACTGGGAATAATTTCGCGTCCAATATGGATAACTTTGCGATTGTTCATACGCAGTTTTCTTTTGCACCGGAAGTTCCGGAGCCAGCGACCCTATCACTATTAGGTATGGGATTGTTGAGTTTGTTGGGATTAAGGAAAAGAGCATAACAAGTTTAGTAAAGCGTACGGAGTACGGCGTACGGCGGGGAAACGTGAATCCTCGCGAATTACTCGAGACTCGTGACACGAGACTCCAGACAAACGAAATGTTACGCGTTGAAAGCCACGGGACGCGGTTGAAATATATAAAATTAGAAAAAAAGGAGGTTAGAATATAAATGAAGAAAATAATTTTAATGCTTGCTTTGGTTTTGGTTTTGGGGTTGACGTCATCAGCTCAGGCAGTAATGGTAACAGCTACAGCCACTGGGGATAACTGGACGTGGATTTGGAATGGTTCTTTACCATGGAGCGCTGGCGCCAATTTCTCTAACTGGAGATATGCAGATTCTCTTAATTTCGATATTCCTTCAGGCCAAACATTACCTCTATACTTTGCTATTATGAATGAGGATAATGCAGCATACAATAATCCCGGTGGATTTTTGGCATCAATCACCTCCGGATATACTTTTAAAGAGACAGGGACAAATAAGCTTCTTAGCGATACCTCTCATTGGCAAGTCGCAGTTGTGCCAACAGCTACATGGGCAGCAGGAATGACGCTTCCTACTCCAGTAGAAGGTTCTACTGTGCTTAATCCAACTTTTGATCCTACTACAATAACCGGTTGGGTTGATCCTACTGATAGTGGTGCTAATGGAGTTGGTCCTTGGGGAACTATCTCAGGTATTGATGCAAACGCCCATTGGATATACAGTGCTAACAACTCCGGTCAATCTCTAGATTCGGATGATTACCTGGTAGTGTTTCGCACGTATGCAACTCCAGTTCCCGAACCGGCTACGATGTCGTTACTTGGGATGGGGTTGTTGAGCTTGCTTGGATTTAGAAAAAGAGTTTAACGGGTTCAACGGGTTCTACGAGTTCAACGAGTTATAAAGTGCATAAGTTTGGATCGCGAATCCTCGCGAATTTTGTAAAGTGAATAAGAGTGGTCAGATTTATTAATAATGGGAGCGTTGTAACGCCATTTAACGTAGTTAATCAACAAAAGGAGGTGTTGCGATGAAGAAGTATGTTTTAAGCATCTTTGTGATGGTGGTAATGGTTTTAGTAGTTAATAGTTCAGTTGTGTATGCAGCAGCAGTAACATTTTTTGGTGAAGATTTGGGTTCAGGTGAAAATGTGCGCTTAGCATCTCACCCAAATAGCGATGCAGCCCGGACAAATTTTTTTGCTAATTTAGTAGGTGTAGGCACTGAGAATTTTGAAGGCTTTGCGAATGGGACTGGTATACCAATTGTCGCAAATTTTGGATCTTCAACAGCTACGCTCACTAGCGCAAATAGTTCAAATGGTTTCGTAAATGCAGTTTCAACTGGAACTAATGGTTACGGCAGATACCCAATATCTGGCAATAACTATTTTGATACTTCCTCTTCTGTGTTGATGTTGACATTTAGCACTCCTCAGTCTGCTTTTGGTTTCTATGGTATAGATGTAGGAGATTTTGAAGGTCAACTGACATTGAATTACGGTGGTCCAGCTCCACTTACAATAAATCACGTAGTAAACGGAGCAGGCGGATCAGTGCTGTATTATGGATTTTATGATTTGGATAATCCATTTACAAGCATTACATTTGGCAATACAGCAGCAGGTACGGACGTATTTGCTTTTGATGATTTCTCTATCGGGACTCGTGAACAAATAAAACCGAATGGAGAGATTCCAGAACCGGCATCGATGTCATTGTTGGGCGTTGGGTTGTTGAGTTTGCTGGGATTCAGGAAAAGAGCATAACAAGTTTAGTAAAGCGTACGGAGTACGGCGTACGGCGGGGAAACGTGAATCCTCGCGAATTACTCGAGACTCGTGACACGAGACTCGAGACGAATGAAATGTTACGCGGATGAACAAAGCCACGGGACGCGGTTGACATATAGTGAATAAAATAGAAAGGAGGTGAAAAAAATAAAATGAAGAAATTAATTCTTACTTTGATTTGTGCTTTAGCAGTATTTGCTTTAACAACATCAAGGGCGTCTGCAACATTAGTTACAATCCAAGATTCTACTGATGGCGCAGCGTTTGATCTTGAGGATCTCTACAATGCGTATTATGGTACATCTATAGACAGAGCTGAGTTAATGAATAGAGAAGACGATACATTGACTTCATCAGGTGAGTTTACAGCTACAAGTGGTAAGATTTATGCTTTGTATCGTTATGCTGGCGCTCCATTGGACCTTTATGCTTATAATGGAGGACCACATCTTCTTGATACTTTTTTGCCTGGACAAGGCACTATCAGTGGAGTATATGATGTTGGCGGTGGCGATTTGATATTTGGGTTATATGGAACCAACGTACTAGGAACATGGTACACAGATAAAACGCTAAACAGTGATGGCAACTATCATTGGGTAGTTATCAACCATCCAACAAATCCAAATTTACATTTTGCAGGCTTAGAGGATAATACTGATGCAACAGGAGCAGACTGGGATTTCAATGATTTTGTGTTTGAGTTCGAGAACTTTGTTCCTCCGCCATCAGAGATTCCAGAGCCGACGAGTATGTTGTTGTTAGGTATGGGTGTTTTAGGATTATTTGGTTTCAAGAAGAGAGTTGCCTAAATTTTAGGTTTTTCTTTTCTTGAGCCAGGTAGTTTCTTAAATGCCCCCTTAAGTGGTGCGTTTTCGAAAATGCAAAAAGAGGGGGCGGCTTGCGAAAGTTGCCCCTCTTTGTGTCGCGAATCCTCGCGAATCTAAAACGAATCCTCGCGAATTCGTTAAGTGCATAAGTTCGGAAATGCAGAATTAGTGAAATACAAGTAAAGGTGGTTGAGGGATGAAGAGTTTAATAGTTGTAATTGGAGTGTTGGTGTTGGCTTGTGTGGTATCAGGTTGTGGTGGTGGTGGAGGTGGTGGTGGGTTTAGCAGCTGGGGAGAATCAAATACCCCGGCCAGTGGATTAGCCGGAGGTATTGATGATGGTGCATCTTCTTCCGGAACAGATGACCCGGGACCGGTTGCAGTGCTGCATAATCCAGAGCCAGGTAGCTTATTGCTTATGGCAAGCGGCTTATTTGGCCTAGCAGGTTTCTATATTAAGAAATTGAGAAGTTAATAATCTTTAGATATGGGCATAAGGCCGAGAATTAGGAGGGCAGATTTGAAATGCCTGAATGAAACTCGGACTTTTTTTAGATGTTTAAAAAGTGTAACATTTTGAAGTTTATTTCTCATAACTAGTTTATTTTTAATAATTTATATGTATGTTAAAAAAAATAAACATTTACCTTGACAAATCAACACACGGATGTTATACTTAGAACACATTTCGTTTTCGTAGGGAATTATGACAGAAGAATCCTCACAAAATAAACCCACAATATTTTCAATTTGGGCAAATACCTATAGAAGAATAGTAGATAACCCAGTTGTTATACTGCCATTCTGTATTATAGTGTTTATTGAGTTATTAGCCCTGGCTGTTTTGTATTTCTTTCCAAGAGAACCAATCAAATCAATCTTAGGCCCGGTTATTGAGCAATTTTTTACTAATGGTAAAATGTATATGCATTATCCTGCAAATTTCCTGCTTATGCCAAAGCTGCTTTATTGGGCAAGGGTAGTGATATCCATTGTATTCGGCTCGTTAGCTATTGGTGTTTCGGGTCATTTGTTTAATCTGATAAGGCAAAAGAAGCCTGCACATTTAAGCTTTGGCATTAAGGTGGGGTTTAAGAAGTATATCTCAATAGCCGTTATTCAGATTTTTCTTTATTTCCTTTATAACTTTGTTCAGAATTCTATAACCGTTGTGATTGGAAAGTATTTTGTAAAGTCAGGCAATAAGGCCTTCTTGGGGCTGTCTGCAAATATATGGCAGGGGCCGATTCTTTTTTCTATTGATGTAATATTAGGAATTATTATTCAGTTATTTTTTATTTATATGTATATGGATGTGCTCTTTGGCAAGGCCGGTTTCTTTAAGAGCATGCTAAATGGAATTATATTAAGCTTCAGGCTGTTCTTTAGGACATTCATGCTTTTATTGGTGCCTACATTGGTATATCTTCCGCTTGCGATAATTATTTATAATCTGGGCACTGTTATGGATAGGTTCTTCCCTGAAATTACAATGCTTATATTGGCGGTAAATGTAATATTAGGGTCTTTAATATTGGACCCGTGTATTATATTAAGCTGTGCTGAAAGCTATTTGAGTAAGGAAAAGAGTTAAGATATGAATAATAGAATCTTTAAATTGGCGGTAATAATTGGATTAATCTCCTGCCTGGCAATTACCGGCTGCAACAGTAAGGATGACTATGTTACTGAAAGGGCGCTCTATAAGATAAATAAGCTTGCGAAAAAAGTTGCGCAGAATCCAAAGGCAACTCCTCCTGCTCAAGTTGAGAAGGTGATAGGGTTGTATAAGAAATTTATCAAGAAATATGAAGGCTCTGATCTTACTCTTAATGCGCATATTGCCATAGCAGGCATATATGCGTCTAAAGAAGATTACAATGAGGCAAGAAAGTATTATGAGTATATGCAAGGGCTATATAAGGATAAACCTGCAGTGCTTGCAGAGATTGCCTTCTTTGTTGGCAATACCTACGAATTAGAGAAGAATTGGAATAGGGCAGTGGTTGAATATAAAAAGATTATGCAAAGCTACCCCTTTACAAAAAAGAGCATGGAGATGCCCTGGTATATAATAGGGCATTATAAGAAGATTAAGGATGACAAAGGGGCAAGCGATTCTTATGAAATGGCACTTGGGCATTTCAGGAAATTGAGAGAAGAGCATCCCAATGCAATGAATGCATTGTTTGCGGGTAATTTTGTTATAAGGATTTTGAGTGAACAAGCCAGATGGCAGGATGTGATTGGCGCAATAGATAAGCTTAATGCAGAGAAGTTTAAGAAATTTGTCAAAGGGGATGAATTGTTATTTGCAAAAGCTACAATTTATAGAGATAAGCTGAATGATAATGTGAATGCAAGGGTTTATTTTGAGGAATTGATAAGTAAATATCCAGAGAGTAAAGGCATTAAAGAAGCAAAAGAGGCACTATCAAAGTTAAGCCAGCAAGAAGAGGCTAATACAAAGGCAGAGACACAGATTGGAATAGAGGCCAATGTTGAATAACGAGATTAGCACATATTGTGAGAGCAGCAGGAAATTCTTAGGCGCAAGCCTTAAGAAGTGCCTTAAGGTATTAGATGCAGAAAGCGGCTCGGTGTTTCTGTTTGATTCAAATAAGAAAGAATTGGTTCTTGATGCCTTAGAGAGCAATATGATACCCTCAAACTGCGATATCAGGAAGAGGCTGGGTGAGGGAGTTTGCGGCTTTGTGGCAAATGAGCGCAAGCCTTTATTGGTAAAAAATATAAATGAAGATGCAAGGTTTCATAAGAATGGGTTTAAGCATTATAAGACCGATTCGTTTATAAGCGTGCCTTTGTTGAATTCCAGCGGCCTTATAGGAGTTATAAATATTACTGACAAGAGGTCTAAAGAGTCGTTTAGCGATAAGGATTTAGAGATTGTTACTCTGATGGCAGAACTTATGTCTCTTGTGTTGGAGGACAATGGAATATATAAGCAGATTGAAGATATAAATACGGAGCTGCGCAAGCGTTTGAATAGCACAATAGAAGAGAAGCAGGTATTGGATAAGAAAACGCAGGTGTTGGAGAAGTATGCCTCTGTTGGCAAGCTTGCAGCCAGTATAGTCCATGAGATAAATAATCCCCTTGATGGGATGATACGCTATAACAATTTATTGTT
>JBFZAD010000161.1:0-12624 GCA_041309125.1 Candidatus Omnitrophota bacterium | reverse complement strand
AAGAGATTTCATCGTGCCGTTAAACTCTAATTCTCCCTTTATAACAGTCTTAGTCGGCATTTAAAAATTATTTCTTTGTCTCTGTTTCTTTTTTGATTTGTTCGCAGGTCTCTTTTATCTTGGATGCAAGGCTTGCGTCTATTGCCAGCGTACCGAATCTTAGAACTATTCCCGCAAGCACGCCTTCCTCAACCTTATCTGTAAGTTGAATCTTGCGTTTCAACTTCTTGTCTATTGCCTGTTTTATCTTTTCTTTTGTGCTATCCGATAATTTATATCTTGAAATAACTTCAGCCTCGCTCACTTCAGCACTTATATACTTAGTCTCTAGGCTCTCCAAGCCCAGTATAAAATCCTGTACCAGAATATCATTAAGTTTCTCTGACATTGTTTTTTCCATAACCCTCAAAAAAACCCTTGAGGCAAATTCTAAGGCCTTGAAATCCATCTCTTTAATAATATCGTTTTTAATCTTCTCTTTAGCTGTATTTGCCTTTTCAACTATTTCCTCGCCTTGTTTTTTTGCCCTCTCTAAGGCCTCTTTTGCTTCTTCCTCTGACTTGCTCCTTGCCTCCTTTAAAATATTACCAGCCTCGGTCTTTGCAGTCTCCATCTTAACCCTGCAGGCCTCTTCGCAATCTTTAACCTTCTGTTCCATTTCAAGGCGCAGTTTGTCATTACGTTTCATGGCCTCATTTATTTGCTTTACCTGGACATTGGTCTGGGTGAATATAACCTTCTTCAATATGAAGATTACTATCCCTCCAAAGACTAGAAAGCCTATAATAACATTCAATACTAGCATTTAACGCTCCTTTTTTAACTTAAGGGAGTTGCGGGTTTTGGCGTCTGTTTTGCAAATAATAGCAATGCTACTGATAATAAAACAACAGCGAAAAACACTGTAGGAAAAAGCAGTATAATCATCTTTAGGTACGCCTTTGGGGCATCGGACGGCCTATTCCCAATAGCCTCCAAAGTTTTCATTCCAACAAGCGCAATTATTGCAGAAGAGCCTATCATAGGCACAACCAAAAGAATTAACGTTAAAATATCCTGAATGAGCCTACTCATGGTTTATTAGGCTATTTGCCAAATAGTTGAAAAAGTATCAACAAGGCAACTACGGATATTACACAGGCAAATATGATCATAATAATCATACCCAGAAACATCTTAGATGCAGCAGATGGATTTCTACCCAGGCCCTTTATGGTTGCAAGGCCAATAACCACAATCACAGCAGCCGGGCCCAGAATTGCAACAAACATCACAAGTAATATTATTAGTGTTGGCATATCTTTTAATATTATACGGAATTAATTTTATGAAATATCCGTGTGCATCCGTTCTTTTATCCGTTTAATCCGTGCCAAATTAACTTAATTATTTTTGTTCAGCCAATATCAGACATTCATTATTATAGAACCTTACAATCCCCTGTTTGATAGGCAGCGACTTCTCATTGTCAATAATAATCTCTCCCTCTTTTAAAACTCCGATTGTAGGTGAATGATATGGCAATAATTCATATTCGGCTTTATCTCCATCTAGAAATACGCTTTTTGCGCTTCCTTCAAAAATAGTCTTTTCTGGATTCATTATTGTTAGTTTAAATGTAAAGGGTGGCATTTATTTAGCAACTGGTTGTACTTGTTTCTCCTTGGTATTGATTATACCTTCAGCTTGAGATTCTTTTATATCCTTTACCTCTGGTTTTGGCTGGTCTTCTTTACTCTTTGAATCAGATTCAGACATAAGTGTCTTAACATAGCCAGTTAAAGTCTCTTTTAATGACTTATCAATATCTTCAGTTAATGACTTTTTCTCTTCAATGTCTTTTATTAATTTTGGATTATTCTTTTTAACGTATTCAAAAACTTCCGTCTTAAACTTTTTGATATTTTCTTCTGATATCTCTAACAACAAATCATGCCTATATGCGTACAGGAGAAATGCCTGCTCAACAAGGCTGACAGGAGCATCCCTGTCTTGGGTTATAAATAAGACAAGCATCCATCCTTTTTTTAGCTGCCTCTTAACTTCCGCAGAAACATCTGATTGAAGTTTTGTAACCTGGAGCAATTCTTTATATTGGATATAGTCAAGACGCAGTGCCCCGGATAGTTTTTTTATTATCTGCCACTGGGCCTTGCTGCCTACACGCGAAACTGATAATCCAATATGAACTGCGGGTTTAAATCCTTCATTAAAAAGTGCGGTGCTTGTAAAGATCTGTCCATCTGTCATAGATACCAAATTTGTAGGAACATAGGCAGTCAGGTCGCTCTCAAGAGTCTCAATTATTGGCAAGAAGGTCATAGAACCGCCGCCTAATTCTTTATTCAGCTTGGCTGCGCGCTCTATCATACGCGAGTGCAGATAAAATACATCTCCAGGATATGCACCTCTTCCGGGTGCTCTTCCTAGCAATAGCGAGATCTGCCTGTATGCCCATGCATGTTTTGTAAAATCATCAAATACAACTAATACATCTTGGCCGTTATACATAAAATAATCGCCTAAAGAACAGGCAACGTAAGGAGAGATATATTGTTGCCCTGAGGGCGTTGAAGCAGTGGCTGCGATAATGGTTGTGTATTCAAAAGCGCCTCTTTCTTTAAAAAGCTCTACAATCTTAACAAGAGAAGTCCTTGCCTTTCCTGTGCAGCAATATATACATAATACATTTTTTCCTTTTTGATTAATAATCGCATCTGTGCAAATGGTAGTTTTACCCGTCATCTTATCGCCAAGTATTAACTCTCTTTGACCCTTTCCTACAGGAATAAGCGCATCGATTATCTTTACGCCAGTCTGCATCGGCTCATCTATTGGCTCTCTCTCTAAAACTGATGGAACCTTTCTAAATATAGGGTAGTGATCATCTGCAACTATAGGCGCCTCTCCATCTATCGGTTCGCCAAGCACATTGATAATCCTGCCGATGAAATTCTTGCCAACAGGTACTCTAAACGGATCCAAAGAGGCAACTGCTAAATCACCGGGATTAATCTTTTCACTCTCTTTGATTATCAAAACCTGCACTTCTTTCTCATTAAAACCTATAACCATACCCATGGTCTCATATCCAAATTTTACAAGCTGACCATAGATACACTTTTCAAGGCCATCTATAGTAACAATGCAGTCCTTTACTGCCTTAACATAACCTATCTCTTTATATTGCATGTCCATAAAATTATTTTATAAGCGAAACTTTTGTCTTATCTTTACCGGCCTTAGCCATCCAGATCACGTAAAATAAAACTGAAAGAATACCGGTAAAGCCCATAATAGTTAATATTATAATCCATGTAGTAACTAATTCTGGCTTCCATCCTCTAAATATTGATTCAGAGATTATTATAAGTCCTTTTAACCCCCTGATTGCCTTCATTCCTCCACCCTGCTGCTGTGAAGTCTGCCCTCTTGCAGCACCCAATGCCGTACCTAAACCCTTTCCAACACCGCCGCCCTTTCCCTCTGCCTTACCGCCACCGAATGTTACATCTTGTTTATGTATCTTCTGTTTTTCACCAGCTTCACCGCCTCTTGCAACCTCAAACTGCAGCATTATGCTTTTAAGCCTTTCCAAATACTGCCGTGCAGTCTCTCTCTTATTTAAATTTTCCCTATAGGTACTTATTCTATCCTGCAGAGTCTGCTCCTTTTCTTGATCGGCCTTAATAGCATCTATAATTTGTTTTACCTGACTCTCATACATTGTTGCTATACCCTCTGCATTTGTACCTACTAGCTGGGCTGTTACTTTTTCAGTTTCCTTTTTTATTAAATCTAATTCTATCTGTTTTATATTCCAGACATTCTTTACCTTAATCTGGAAATCTTTTGTCTCGCTTGGCTCAAATGCAATATTTCTCTCTAAGTATACTTGAGATTTCTTAGGATCAAAACGGACTGCGAAATCAGCATTATCCAAGACATCAACAATATTAACTTCAGGAGGAAGGTAATATTTTACTGGCTGCTCTATTTTTTCTGTAGAAGAAGGATTCTTCAACTGTACCTTTATTGTAACATTAGATTGCTGAATCCCTGACTCTGCCTCTCCTACCAAGCCCTCAAGCACCATTGTATCATTCTCAATTGTTTTAAGCTTTTGGGAGTTAACCTGAAAGCTATTTACCCTTTCCTCTATGGGTTCTGTAACGGCCTGGTCCTCTCTGATCTCTGTTATCCTTCTTGTAATATCATCTTTAAGGCCCTTTCCTGTCTCATAATATGTAGTATCTTTGAGCGCATCAAAGCTTGCATCCGTCTGCTTTTGGACCATATCAAGTTTATCTTCTGATATATTCCAGACATTCTCAACAACTATTTGAAACACCTGAGTTGCCTTTGGCTCCAGCTCAACTTCACCTTCAGCTAAATAAACCCCGTCAACAACATCATATCTAATCTTAAGGCTCCCGGGGTCTATGACATTTTCTTTCTTAAGCTCTTTGGGCAAGGGGAAACTTATGGGTATCAATCTTTTTTCAGTTGGAGAAGGATTTACAACAATAAACTTTATTTTTACCTGGGCATAGACAAATGGGGCATTTAATAGCAATGACACAACTAAAACGGCGGGAATTATAATCTTTAACAGATTAGAGTTATTTCGCATGCCTATCTATTAATGTAACTGTATGATTAGAAACAAGATAAGTATGAATATGTGATTTTATTATATTGCAAATAAAATACAACTATAGTATTATATATAAATCCAAAGTATATTAACATATATAATCAAAATTATCAAGTCTAAAATCTTTAATGAGTTTAAAACAAACAGGTTACAAATTTATTATAAAAAGGAAGGCTTATGAAAAATTCTTTGAAAGTGTCAAGAAATGCAGCCTTATTAATATTAACTACTGGCCTATTATTCTTCCCTGGTTGCAAACAGAGAAATAAGACAGACAGCCAGGCTGAATTGAATATAGATATTATAGAAATAAAAAACGATTTGGAAAGGCTTAAGCAGGAAAATACCATGACAAAGGCGAGACTCTCAAATTTTGAAGAGCTAATACGCTCAAGGCAAGAGATAAATAACTCTCAGGTAGAAAATACAGACTCTGAAGACACCGGCAATAGCTTTATAATTGAAAATATAGTAAGTTCTAACATAGATACTAAAACCGCATGGAATCAAACAAATAAAGCAAATTTATATGTAGTTTCTGTAAAGCTTGAAAAAGAGCCCTATCCAAATTCAATATTAGTCTGGACTGGCAAAGGTTTATTGCCGTTTTCTGCTTACAAGACACAAGGCCTTAATATGTCAATAATGTTTAACCAATCAAAAGAAGATTTTATATCTAGTAATAATTTTATTAATATCCGCTACATTCCAAAGCGATTTTAAGCAATCAACACAACTTCTGCTTTAATAATGTATCCCCCAGATACCAGCCCTGCTTATATACCTGCTTACCAGAAGATATAAAATAAGAGCTATAATTACAAAGGCAATCACTAAGATAATAAAAAATGAAGTGCTTTTAATTGGCGGATAATCTTGAACTTTGTCACCATCTCTTAAAACGTCTACCGCCTCTTCCTTATCTTTTGGACGATCTAGGCCTTGCTCAAGTTCTAAGACATAATCGTAAAGGTATTTTTTGTCCAGCTCTCCCATTGAGGTAAATTTGATCCCTGCATCAAACAATGTCTCTTCGGACTTAGATCTTTGACACCAAACAATATCTCCAAGTATCGTCAATTCTTCAGCAGCATTAGGAATCGTGCATTTGATCACGACGTTACTCTCGGGAATTAACTCATTTGGTATTGTAACTCTGACTCCTCCCCTACTTATATCTGTATTCCTGACCAATAGTTTGATTTCATAACTACCGGATGGATAAATTGCCATCTCAAGACGAGAATCATATCTTTTGTCTTTTCGCCTATCTATCATAATAATCGACTAACCTGAAAAAGCTACGTTTAAGATATCATGCCTGCCAACTACACCAATTAACTTCCCATTCTTAAAAACAGGAAGGGTATGTATGTTCTTTTTATGCATAATCGCAAGCACTCTTTTAATGTCGGTATTATACTCAACCCCAAAGACGCTTTTGCTTGCAATCTTTATTGCGGGCATCTTTGAAATCATTTCCAGCAATGAGAGTTTCTTGGTTGGGCTTGATAGAACCTTATTTAACAATCTGAACAAATCTGTTGTGGTAAGGACCCCCACTATTTTATCCTTATTATTCTTCTTTGTAATAACTACACCGTTAATCCTAAACCGTAAAAGTATATGCGCAGCCTGCCCGATAGTTGCATCATCCTTAATACTCACCACATCCTCTGACATTATGTCCGTTAAAGATACTCTTAACATTATTTTTCTCCTACTGTTTTAAGGCCTCCTCCCTTTCATATAGCAAGATCCAAAACCAGAATTATTCCAATAAAGGCCTGCACTAATATAGTTAAACGAGAAGATTCAAGCAAAATAAATTTATCTCTAGAAAATTTCTTTAAAATAAACGCTGCCTTTAATAGCGCTAATATAAAAATAAAAGTAAACATTGAAACTGAACTTAGATAGCCCATGACGATATTAAAATATATAGAAATATAGCCTAGACATACTAAGATACAATAAACAATGTATGCGTGTTCTGGACCGATGATACTTACCCATGTAAATTTTTTTGACTCCTTATCGTCTTTAAAATCAGGAACTTCATTGCTGAATAAAACTAAGGTTGTAAATAACCCAAAAGGAAGGGAAAGCAAGAAACTGTTCAGAGATGGAAAAATTTGAGTTTGGATAAAAAAGCCTCCCATAACAAGGCAAGGTCCGAATAAAATGAATATAATAAACTCTCCTAGCCTTCTGTAACAAAATTGAAATGGTTTAGAGGAATAAGACAAGCTCAACAATACTGCTAAAATGTAAAAGACCAAGGTTAAGATATTTTTTAACGCCAGGGATAAAAGGGCAGCGCAGGCAAAGGAAAATATAAAACAATATATTGAAAGAGCTAAGTAAAAATTTTCAGAAAATATTCCTTTTTGTATCAGCTTTGAACCTCCAAAAAGTTTGTATGACTCTAAATCCTTGTAATCAACTCCAGATTTGGAATCCGCGTAATCATTTAAGAGATTAGCACCTAGGTGCGTAAAGGTTACACATAGTAATCCTAAGAGAAACGGCAGTATCTTAAAACCACTCTTTAATATTAATGATCCAGCAATAAAAGGCAATATGCTTGCCATTATAAAGGGTAGTCGCAAAGCAGCTATATAATTGCTTAAAGAATGTTTTATTTTAGACATTTATACACTCCTTTATTTAAGTTGCTCTCTTTCTTCATCTATGCTATCATAAATTTATGATTAATAAAATAAAAAATAAAATAGACAGCGAATTAGCCAACTTTTTTGAAAACATTGACAGGGTATACTCATTAAGCAAGATTTCTGGTGTGCTTTATGCAAACATAAAAGATTTTGTGCTTAGAAAAGGAAAGCGCATAAGACCCATACTCTTTATTATAGGGTATAAAGGCTTTGCAAAAAGGCAAGCACCTGGCCTTTACACAAGCGCACTTGCAATTGAGCTATTGCATGATTTTATGCTTGTGCATGATGATATAATTGATAAATCTGAAACCAGAAGAGGAAAACCCTCTATGCATGCTATGTTGAACAACCACTTAACTGGCTTTAAGGATAATAAATTTAACGGACAGGATTTAAGCATTGTGGTAGGTGATATCATGTATGCCCTGGCAATAGATGCCTTCCTTGCAATAAAAGAAAATCCGATTAGAAAAGAAACAGCTTTAAGAAAATTCGTAAGGGCCGCTGTGTATACCGGAAGCGGTGAATTCATTGAATTGCTATATGGGCTAAAACCGCTTGATAAGATTACCAAAAATGACATATATAAGATTTATGATTACAAGACTGCACATTATACTTTTTCTACACCATTAGCTACGGGGGCAATTCTTGCCGGAGCAAAGAATACCGAAATCAATAAACTCTACCAGTATGGAATTTATCTGGGAAGGGCCTTTCAAATAAAAGACGATATCTTAGGAATATTTGAGGATGAAAAAAAGATTGGCAAATCCACCTTAACAGACCTGCAGGAGGCCAAGAAGACACTTCTTATATGGTATGCATATAACAGGGTCAATAAGAATGATAAAGAATTTATTAAGATGATTTTTTCAAAAAAACTGATTAATAGAAATGATTTGAAGATGGTCCAGGAATTAATAAAGAAATCAGGTGCCCTTTCAAGGCTTGAGAATGAGATATCCCAACTGACTCAAAAGGCGCAGGAAATCCTAGCAGCAACAAAAATACATCCAACCTATTATAGAATCCTATCGAAGCTGCCCCAAGAAATATTACAATTATAAATTGAATATCTATTTTGGACAGATAAATCTGCACTCACCACTCTTTATATCGTTTGCCAACTCATTCTTTGGATCAAGCTCTAAAGCCTTATTCAAATATTTATCAAATTTATCTTCTTCTTTTCTTAACTTAAATGATTGAGCTAATCTTATGTAGGCCTCAACAAAAAAAGGGTCAGATTCTATTGCTTTTTGAAAATACTTAATTGCCTTATCTAAATCCCTGCCAAATACCTTAGGAATCAAGAGATAATAACTGCCATATCCATAATTTACTGCGGGAGAATCGCTATCTAAATCCCGTGCAATATTTAAATGCCTTATAACGGCTGCTGCATTTATTGCCTTAGAAAACATACCACCATAGTGGGCAAGCATTCCCTTGGCACCCGCATACAAGCTATGGGCCCTGACATAATTAGGCAGGTCTACCTTCTCCCTGTTCTGATTAATCACTTTTGCAGTTAATTTTGCCATACCTGCAAAATCCATCTGTAGATATTTAATATATGCCAGGCTAATATATGCCGGAGAAAAGCTTGAATCCTGTTCTATAACCTCGTTCAGTAATGATTCACTCTCTTCTAGCCTATGAGCCCTGCGTAAGACTTCTGCAATTCCCCATTTTGCCTCAATATTTTTATTGTCGATACTAACAATTTCTTTGAAGGCATTCTCTGCTTTATCATCCTGATACTTATTTAGATAAATCAATCCCATAACATATAGCTTGTCTATTGAATTTGGACTATTGCTTAAATCAAGGGCTGCTTCTTGCGGTGATATTCTATCTGCGTTTTCATGAAGTAGCTTCC
Source organism: Candidatus Omnitrophota bacterium (assembly GCA_041309125.1). Taxonomy (GTDB): domain Bacteria; phylum Omnitrophota; class Gorgyraeia; order Gygaellales; family Gygaellaceae; genus JBFZAD01. Next base: position 3,401 of record JBFZAD010000161.1, on the reverse strand, counting down.
AATCAAGGGCAAACGCATATCCACTTAAAGCTAGAAAAGCTATTGCTAGAATAATTACCTTATTTTCCTTCTTCATTATTTCCATCCATTGACAAAATAACAAAATATTCAAAAAGGATAATCGTCATAGTAACCATACTAAAACCAAAAATGAAATCTTCAAACGGGATACTCAATAAGCGAAAGCCCATAAAAAATTCCAAGTTGTATATAACAATACTCTTGGATGTTAGATAACCATTCACCAGGAGCTTAAAGAATAAGATAAATAAAAGGAATATATAGTATTCTATTCTTTTAAGTAATAGAACCCTGGTCCTTATATCTAAAAAAATTGTAATTAAGACAAATATAATTGATATCAGGGTATATTCTTTCATTTTATTTATTCTTAAAATACTTTAATACTTCCCAGCTGAATATACAACAAAATGGAATTACAATAAAGAATAGTACTTCCTCTAAGGGAAGATTTATTATCCTTAAGCCATAGACCGCGTCCTTATCAAATTGCCAGTGGCCTCTAAGTGTGGCAAAAATATCCCAGCTTCCAAAAATGAGTAGAATCAAGAGTATGCTTTTTATAATAGGCTTAATATTGGTATAGAATTTAAGCGGGGAATAGAAACTCAAAATAAAAGGTACTATCCCGGACAAGATTAAGACAAGCATATACCTAGACATATTCTTATTTTATTAGAAAAATAAGAGAAAATCAACCTTTAGATTTTGATTTCCTTATCATCAATTATGTTGTAGAATACATATCTATGGATAAAGGCAACATAGATTCAAAAATAAAGCAAGGCATCTTATGGTCAAAGATAATAACAAAAAAGCATTCAAAGACCTTTTACTTTGCGTCACATTTCCTATCTAAAGATAAAAGAAATGCCTGTTTTTGCATATATGCAATATGCAGGCTTAGCGATGATTCAGTAGATGAAGATACGCCTTCCCTGGAAAGATTAAACAGGGTTAAAGAGAATATAGACCTCACTTACGGTAAAGATGAGTTAACGGATGAAATCTTAATTTCTCTTAGATACTTCGTAAACAGATTCGCAATACCAAAAGATTATTTTGAAGAACTCTTAAGCGGGATGAACATGGATTTATATAAAAATAGATATAGGAATTTCAAAGAACTCTATGAATATTCTTATAAGGTAGCAGGAGTCATAGGCCTAATGATGCTCAAGATATTACAGCCGGTTAAAGGCAACGGCCAATTAGAAGGCTGTGCAGTTAATTTAGGGATAGCGCTACAGCTTACCAACATACTAAGAGATATTGCCGAGGATCACCAGCGCAATAGGATATACCTGCCGGAAGATGAAATGTCTGGTTTTAAGGTTACAGAAAATCAAATTGCAAATAAAAGGCTTGATGATAACTTTATCAATTTATTAAAATTTCAAACCCAAAGGGCTAGAAAATATTATAAAGAAGCAACGCCTGGTATTAAACTGATATCAGATGTTCGGTCCAGATTGGTCATAACCCTTATAAAAGATCTATACTCTTCTATACTTGATGTTATAGAAATTAACGGATATGATATATTTTCAAAGCGGGCAAGCCTAAGTTTCTTTAAGAAAATTATCGGGGCTGGAAAAGCTTTATTAAAAAGAGAGTTTTTATGAAAATTGATTTGGCTAAATCAGCGGGCTTTTGTTTCGGTGTAAAAAGGGCAATTAATATTGCATTTGATACTGCAAAACTAAATAAAAATGTGCACATACTTGGCGACATAGTGCACAATGAAGATGTTGTAAGGGATATTCGTTCAGCAGGTATTAAAAATATTAAAAAACTCTCTACTGGTAAAGGTAATGTGCTCTTGATAAGGGCGCATGGGACAAGTAAAAACATAACAGAACAAGCCAAGGCCTTGGGTTATAAAATCGTTGACGCCACATGCCCTATGGTAAAAGAAATTCATAGGATTGCCATATCTTGCGAAAAGCAAGGCTATAAGATAATTATCATTGGCGACAAAAGACATGATGAAGTACGTGGCATAGTTGGGCAATTAAATTCAAAACCAATAATAATTGATCATATTAAAAATATACCTGTTAAAAGACTTAAAAAATACAAAAAAGTGGCAGTAGTAATTCAATCAACTCAAAATCTTGAAGAGGCCTTAAAAATAGTAGAATTTCTAAAGAAAAGCACTAAAAAATTGCTTTTCTTTAACACTATCTGCAAGCCCACAAGGGTCAAGCAAAGAGAGATTAAAATTATGCCAATTGAGAATGATGTAATGATAGTAATTGGCTCAAAGACAAGTGCAAACACAAAAAGGCTTTTTGAGATATCGAAATCACTTAATAGGAAAAGTTACTGGATACAAAATAAAAACGAGATAGATAAAGATTGGTTCAGGAAAGCCAAAAAGGTTGGGATTACCGCAGGTGCCTCTACTCCTAACTATGCAACAAAGGATGTAATAGAATACATCGTAGGTCTAAAAAAGAGTGAATAAGATTTTACGTATTGTTTTTAATAAGGCCGGCTACAATAGATGAACTTGCAATAACAGGCGGCAAGCCTCCTCCCGGCTGGGTGCTTGCTCCAACAAAATAGAGGCCTTTTATTTTAGAATCAAAATTGTACGGCCTAAAGAATGCGCTCTGAAAGAATGAATGGGCAAGCCCAAATGTTGCTGCAAACTTGATATTATATCGCTTTGTGAAATCTTCTGGATGGAATCTGTGCTCCACTTCTATTAAAGGCTCTACATTAATCCCGAATTCCTTATTAATCCTGTCCAAAACTATCTCTCTTAGTATTTCTTCGTAATCCTTAAAATTACTCCCTGATTTTTTTAAATTTGGTATAGGAATAAGAATATACAGTATTTCTTTACCTTGCGGTGCAAGCGAACCATCGGTAACTGTTGGTACGTGTATATAAAAAGAAAAATCTTTTGATATCTCATTAGTCTTAAAGATGCCATCTAAGTTCCCTCTTAAGTCTTTGGCAAAGAATAAATTATGATGCTCAAGACCTTTAACTTTCTGTTTTAATCCCAGGTATATAAGAAAGACCGAACAGGAATATTGATAATCTGGTATTTTCTGTCCTAAAAGTTCCTCTCTTGCATATGAATAATCCGCGTTGACTACAACATTATCTGCATCAAAATCACCTTTTCTTGTCTTTAATACAAATTTGTCCTTTGTTTTTGTTATCTTAGTAACAGAGATATCATAGTTAAAGCGCGCGTTGAATTTTTTTGACATAGCCTCTAGCGCCTTTGGAATCTCATACATACCTCCCATCGGATGAAATATCTTTTGAACATGATCAGCATATGTTATGACGCTATAGAAGGCCGGTGAAGAAAATGGCGATACGCCTATAAACATAGCCTCAAATGTAAAGGCATAACA
>JBFZAD010000160.1:0-2505 GCA_041309125.1 Candidatus Omnitrophota bacterium | reverse complement strand
CTGATATCGGGCCTTATTTATATCGAAGTTACAATTTTACCACGTTTATTGCCTGAGGACCCTTAGGGCCATCTTCGATTTCAAATTCAACTGCCTGTCCTTCACCTAAAGTCTTAAAGCCTTCGCCTTGAATTGACTTGTGATGAACAAAGCAATCTTTGCCTCCATCATCAGGCGTAATAAACCCGTAACCTTTTTTGTCGTTAAACCACTTAACTTTCCCTTTTGCCATTACCAACCACCTCCTTCTTAAAAAATTAGCAAATAATGGCAGAAAAAAACGCAAGGTGAATTGTATTTTACCTTGCGGTTATCTACTTCTACCCACCTATTTACCAAGAATAAATTTACATTAATCCTGCTTATTTGTCAATGAAATTATTTAAAATTCTGATTTAAGCTCAGTCTCTTCAAACCCTGGTGGAGATTTTTTCCATGGATATCCTTCTGAAGCATCTTTAAAACCTAAATCAAATAACTCCTGCATCTGGACTGGATCAAATGGCTCCTTTGCCTTAAACACATAGCATGCAGGAATATAGGCAAGATTAAAATCCCCTCTGCCGCTTTTGGTGAAAACGTATATCTGGTAAAGATCTCCTACGCTCTGAGCATTTATAACAGTATCAACTGTACGCTCAGCGATTGCCGGGAGCTTATCTGGAACCTCTTGATAGCGAGGATCAACATAACCATTTCTTATTACATAAATCTGGTATTTAATCCTGGAAACATCAAAGCCTTTTTCTTTGATAGCCTTATCAAAACCCTGAAGAACATCATAAAGAAAAAATACCTGCCTGGTTACTCCGCCATCAACATGCATCTCATCATATACCCGGTCATTGGCTTCTACGTGTAAGTAAACCGGCGGAAAGGCAACGGGTATAGAAGATGAGGCAAGTATGACCTTGCGAAACAGCCTCAAAGCGTTGTCATCTCCTATGGACGCGATCTTTCCCATATCCCATATAACAAGCCTCTGTGCATCCAGATTGGTGGTACCAACATATAACCTGCGGCCTTTAGTGTATTCTGCGGCGATTTCTTTTAGTAATTCAGCATCAATATATCTTTCAAGCAGCCGTTCCAGCGGCCGGGTATTTACCAAAGAATTTATAAACGGAAAGCATATCCTTACAACATCTCTCGTAGAATATGTTGTGTAAAACTCCTTCAGTATATCATCATATTCACTCCCCAGAAAAGCAAATGGCGCTATTATGGCTCCCGTGCTTATTCCGGTAACCATCTTAAATACAGGGCGTGTTCCTGTTGCTGACCAACCGCTTAATAAACCGGCTCCGTAAGCGCCCTTATCCCCGCCTCCTGAAATAGCAAGCATATAAAAGGTTTGTTCCCTATTGGAATAAAATGGAGAATCTCCTCGCTGCTGCTCCTGCTCAAGCAATTTGACAAAATCATTCTTAAAAGAATCACTGGGGCTGCCGCTAATCGCTCTTATATCTTCCATACCGAAAACCCGAGCGCCACATAATAAATCCAGTGGAATGGCATGCCGTACGCTTGCACAGCCTGAACAAATAAAAAGGAATATTAATATCCAATAACAACGCTTTGACATTATTCCTCTGCCTTAAATCTTTCTCAAATCCTTGGTCAAGAAATAGCTCAACACGGTCCTGATAATAACTATAGCCCCCAACACACCCAATCCCTCCCATGTAGGGGTAATAATCGTCTTTATAATATCGCTTGCTATAAAAAATTCCAATGCCAGCACCAGATAACTCCCCAGCTTTATACGTATAAGCTCGTTATTTTTAATGCAGTCTTCTTTGCTGGAAAGTTCTTTCTTTATGAACTCGATCAAAGAAACAATAATACCCCATACTGTGATCAATGCGCCAAGTATGCTTAAAGAAAAACCGACAACATTGACAAAATTATGTAAGGTATCCATAGACCCTCCCTTTAATAATTAATAATTATACTATAAATTTTGAATCTTCTAACCTTAACTCTTACAAATATCATTCTATGCTATTTACCTATTCTCGATCTTTATGTGTCTATGGATTCCACATCTACAAGAACATATTAGAAACTGTAGCGAAGGCGTACAAAAACATTTTTATTCTTTTTCATCATGCCAAAATCAGTAATGAAATCTTCACCCCAAGGAATATTAACGCCAAAGGTCAATTTCCACTGATCGCTTATATCATAAGCAAATGAGGCTCGTAGATATCCATCCTTATCCGAAGGCGACCAGAAATTAAAAAGCCCTGCAGTAACAGTCTGTCTTTTATATAGCTTGGTAATCCGTTGAGTAAGAATATGCCTGTATTCATCCCAATAATAATCATTTGGCAATAATGCCGACTTATAAGAAGAATAATCAAGTCTTTGTTCAAGAAAATATTGCGCACCTATCTTTAAATCATTTCCCAAATCCTTTTCATAACCTGCAAGCCATTTAAGCATGGAATTTTCAATAAGACGATTATTGCCATTAGGATCCTGGCGAGAGCGGTAATAACC
>JBFZAD010000159.1:0-5747 GCA_041309125.1 Candidatus Omnitrophota bacterium | reverse complement strand
TGTTATTGCTGTTTTTGGGTCGCTGGGATATGTCTTTTATTTCCGCAATCATTATTCCTACCTCGATTATCTCTACGTTGTTCCCTATGTGGATGTCGGGTTTTTCCATTAACATGATGACCCTTCTTGCTATCGCTACTGTAATCGGGACGCTTATTTCCAACGCCTTGATAATTCTGGAGAATGTGATGGTGCATTTGAGTCGCCACGATAAGCCGGAAAAGGCAGCGATTGATGGGACTAAGGAAGTTCTCATCCCGGTCATCGCCTCCACCGGCACCAACCTGGTTGTGTTTATGCCAATCGCTATGATGGGTGGGATGGTTGGGTTGATGATGAGAGCATTCGGCCTGACTGTGGTCTATGCTACCTGTTTTTCATTGTTGGCTTCGTTTTCGTTGACTCCAATGTTATGCGCGGCAATGCTTCAGCCCAAAAAAGCCGAGAAACCTTCCCGGCCCGGCCTGATGCAGATGATCGGCTCTAGGATAAAAATGATCCCGGCTTCTTTGGATAGATTCATGGGATTTCTTAAAGAGCAGTATAAGCATATATTTGAGTTTATGTTTCGCTTTCCGCGCTCGACCATTGTTTGTTGCTGCTTGGCGCTGATCGGCTCATTCCTGCTTTTTCCTTATGTGGAGAATGATTTCCATCCCAAGTCTGACGAGGATAAGGTTATCACTAATTTTTCCCTGCCCCAAGGCTCGACTATCGAACGTACCGAGGAGGTGGTCAAGCATATTGAAGCTTACTTGGAGACGATACCCGAGAAAAGCGCTTATTTGTCTAATATCGGGGCAAATGGGGTGGAGAACGCCAAGATTATTCTGGACCTGGTTCCTTCAACCAAGCGCCAACGCAGCGATATGCAGATTATTGATGACCTGATCGTTTTTATCTCTAAGATCCCGGATGTAGAAGCGTATTGTGTACGGCAGGGCATGAGCTCGATGGCTGAAGGCGATGTAGCCATAGATCTTTACGGCACGGATTACACGGTTATGGTGGATCTAGCCCGTCAGATGAAAGAGATAATGTATAAAAGCGGCGATTTCCAGAGCGTAGTCCTTTCGTATAAAAGCCCTAAGAAGCAGATGAGCTTGATTCCCAGTGAGGAGAAGCTTAATGAGTTCGGGCTCAACGCGTCTAGCGTGGGCGCAGTGATGCGTTACTCCATTTACGGCGAGGATTCCAATGTATACAAAGAGAAAGGCGAGGAGTACAAAGTCAACGTGGAGATGGATGATGCTTATGCCCGGAATTTTGACGACATCAAGGAGATATCCATTCTTTCGCGCAAAGGGCTCATTCCTATTAGCGAACTTGGAGAGCTGAAGACCGATAAAGCCGTTCCGACCATCTGGCGTCGTGACCGCAACAGGATCATTCGCATTGATGGTTATCTGGGCAAGAGCTCTATGGGTATCGTCAGCAAAAAGCTGGATAAACAGTTCAAGGCGCTTAAATTTCCCGCTGGCTATAGCTATAAATACTCGGGATATTCGGAGTATATGGGAGAGACGAATGTTGAATTGGGCCGGGCGTTTATTTTGGCGACCATCCTGACATTTATGTTATTGTGCGCGATTATGAATTCGCTGATTGCTTATCCTTTGGCGGTTATGACTACAGTGCTTGCCTCTGTAGCCGGAATGGTTCTAGGGCTGTTTTATTTCAACCAGAGCATGAATGTGGCTTCGATGATGGGTATGGTCATGCTGGTAGGCATGGTGGTGAATAACGCGATTCTGCTTCTTGACCAAACCTTGGTGAAGATGAAAGAAGGGCTGGCGGTCAAAGATGCGCTTTTACAGGGTGCTTCGGATAAATTCCGGGCGATTATCATGACTTCGTTTGCCATCATTTTAGGTGTCCTGCCACAATTGTGGAGCTTGAGTAAGATCAAACAATCTATGGGCGCGGTGATGATCGGAGGATTACTCGCTTCGATCGTATTTACGTTCGTTCTGGTTCCGGTGGTCTTCTGGTATCTGGAACGTTTTGAAAGAAAGCTTTTTAAGCGTTGAAAACCGCTGTAAGCCTGTCGCTTCTTGAAAATGGCAAATTTAACGTTTGAGTCATCATATTATTTGAGCCTTTCAGGTTTAATGTAGAGGCTTTTATTTGGGATTTGGAAGAGATTGCATAAACATTACCTATCTTTATAGGCGGGTGGCATGGTAGATTTTGGAGTAAGACTGTATTTTGCACTCTGGAAGCACATTAATTTTGCGGCCAATAAAATTGGGTTGACTTTTAAACAAGCGCAGACGCTTATTTTTTTAAGATACAACCCCGGCGTAACCATGACTGCAATTGTAAAAGAAATAGGTTAAACTGCGGCTGTGATAATCGGTTTAATCGGCAGAATGGTCGAGAAAAGCTGGTATTGCGTAAATACGATCCTACCAATAGAATGGTAGTTCTAATTGAAGGTTAGAGATAAAGGTGAAAGTAAGGCAAACCAATTTATAACAATTTTAACCGAAGCTATTAAAGCGAAGACGAAGGAGTTATGGGGGAAAGACGGATGCAAGCAAGGTAATGATTTGGTATATTGGTTAGAGGCTGGAATGATTGCAGAAGGGCAAACCAATAAATAAGGGCAGTTAAAGCCTATACAGATGATTATTGTTCATAGTCTGACTAAAAACTTTGGAGACTTATGCGCGGTAGACCACGTGTCATTCTCTGTGTCTAAGGGGGATATATTTGCCTTTCTTGGGCCCAATGGGGCTGGGAAGTCAACAATTATCAAAATGTTGACCACAGTCTTATCTCCAACCGGTGGAAGTATGAATGTGGGTGGGTTTGATGTCCTTGAGCAAAAAAACGAGGTTAGGGCTTCAATCGGAGTTATATTCCAGGATCATACTCTGGATGATGACTTAACCGCGTATGAAAACTTATATTACCATGCGGTGCTTTATAAGATTCCCAAGAGCCGAAGGAAAGAAAGAATTGAAAGGCTTCTTAATGATATTGGTCTCTTTAACAGGAAAGATAGCTTAGTAAGAGAATTTTCAGGAGGCATGAAAAGGAGGGTTGAGATTGCAAGGAGCCTGCTGCATTCTCCAAAGATATTGTTTCTCGATGAAGCAACGCTGGGCTTAGATGTGCAGACAAATAATTTCTTCTGGACATACTTATATAAAATTAACAAAGAAGAAGAGGTTACGGTTTTTTTCACTACTCATAATCTTGATGAGGCCGGAAAAAATGCAATGAGGATTGCGATTATTGATAATGGAAAGATTCTTATAGAGGGTGCCCCGGGTGAAATCAAGAAGAAAACTGATACAGATTCATTAGAAAAAGCATTTCTTAAGCTGACGGGGTATGATATCAGGGAGCAACCTGCTAGCCATGCCGATAAAATGAGGAGATTTAGAAGATGAGCGGTGCTTTGATGGTTATGTGGGAGAGGCAGATTAAGGAATACTTCAGGAATAAGCAAAGAATGATCGGGACTTTAGCCCAGCCTTTACTTTTTTTGGTTACTTTCGGTTTCGGTTTAAGCTCAACGTTTAAACAAGCAGGAAGCGGTAACTATATACAATACTTAGCGCCCGGGATAGTGGGCATGACAATACTATTCAGCGCGGTAATGAACGGGATGTCCCTGATTTGGGATAAACAGTTTGGGTTTTTGAAAGAGACTTTGGTGGCACCGGTGTCAAGAGCAAGCTTGTTATTCGGAAGATGTTTGGGAGGCGCAACAACAAGTATATTCCAAGGGTTGATTGTAATTGTTTTCGCTTTTTTAATGGGATTTAGGATTTCTAACTGGGCGCTATTTCCGCTAGCGGTTATTCTTATGTTTCTCATGGCGCTCTTGTTTAGTCTTTTAGGTACGAGCCTCGCTTCGAAATTTGACGATATGCAATCCTTTCCGACTATAATGAATCTTTTAGTCATGCCGATGTTCTTTTTATCCGGCGCTTTATTCCCGATCAAGAATTTCCCGAGCGTTATTAAGATTTTAGCAAAAATTAATCCGGTGACTTATTGTATAGACTTGTTGAAATTCGGTTTCGGAGGAAGAACGGAGTTCGGCTTCTTGCTGGATATTTCGGTTTTAGTTACGGGGATTGTTGCCTTAGGTGTGTTGGGGACTTATCTTTTTAATAGACTAGAGACATAATTGAAACTCAGGATAGTCAGGGGTAGAAATGGATTAAGATAATACCGCTGGTATGAGATTAAAGGATGAAGAAAGGGTATTTTTATATAGCAAATAATAAAAGTAACGGTAAAAGAGCGGGGTTGATTTTTGTTCTTAATATCGGAGACGGTAGACTTTTAAAGCTATCTACCCCGATTTTATTGCCTACGACAGAGAGGAATTCCTCAAATACCCGATAGTAGTATCCAGAAGCTCGCCAAAAAATTGTCGTACGCAACACTCAAACGCTATAACAAACGCGCAAAATTTACTTGACAAAAGAAATAAATATGTTAGACTCATCTAACATATACTTTCGGTAAACTTTGAGGGCTAGAATGGGAACCAGCATAAAGAAAATAAGCTCCAATATGGAAGATTACCTGGAAGCGATAGCTCTTCTACAAAAAGAAAAGGGGATTGCCCGGGTGAGCGATATCGGCAGGCTGTTACAGGTCAAAAAACCAAGCGTTACCGCCGCGTTGTCTACTCTTGCCAAAAGCAACCTTATCCTGCATGAAAGATACAGGATCGTGGAATTGACCAAAGAAGGGCAGCGGATAGCGGGTGATGTCCAGGAGCGGCATGACATGGTTTTTAAGTTTTTATCCGGGATCCTGGAGATAGATGAAAAAACCGCGCAAGCCGATGCCTGCAAAATAGAGCACTCCATAAGCCCGATTACTTTTGACAGACTGACAAAATTTATCCACTTTGTGGAAATAGGGCTAAACGGAGGAAGCCCCCAGTGGCTGAAAAGCTTCAAGCATTATTTGAAAACAGGTAAAAGATTAAGTTGTAAGATGCGCCAGGTTGCATTAGATAAGAATTAAGGAGTATTTTTTTATCCTGAAAGTTAGACTAATCTAACTTATTATTGAAGGAAATGGCTATGGGTAAGTTTAAGGCATTGAGCGATTTAAAAGTGCATGATAAAGGCAGGGTCAGACAAGTTACCGGCCAAAGCCAGCTTAAAAAAAAGTTATTGGATATGGGGGTTTTGCCGGGGAGCGGGTTTGAGGTTTTGAGGGTTGCTCCTTTAGGGGGTCCTGTTGAGATAAGGATAAAAGGATACAATTTGTCCTTAAGAAAAGAAGAAGCAAAGCAGGTGAGCGTTGAGGTTAAGGAAGAGTGAAGAGCTTAACCGACATTAGGTCCGGATGTCCGGCAGTAATCGTATTTATTCATGGCGGTAGAGGAGCGCAGTACAGGCTCTGTGAGCTTGGGCTTCTGCCGGGAGAAAATATAACTATGGTGCAGAATTCAGGGGCAGGACCGGTTACGGTTTGTGTGAAGGGCTCCAAATTATCCATCGGGCATGGTTTGGCACAGAAAATAATAGTCAGAGAGGAATAAAATGGCTGCAAGAGGCAAATTAACGGTTGCATTGGCAGGTAATCCCAATTCGGGGAAATCGACGATATTCAATAACTTGACCGGGGCGCATCAGCATGTGGGTAATTACCCCGGTGTCACGATTGAGAAGAAAGAAGGCATGGTAGTTTATAAGGATTACGACATAACCTTCGTGGACCTACCGGGGACATATAGTTTATCGGCGCATTCGGAAGACGAAGTT
>JBFZAD010000158.1:0-6256 GCA_041309125.1 Candidatus Omnitrophota bacterium | reverse complement strand
TTCACTGACCCATTTATTATCAAAATTAAATGTTGGATCCCCAAAAAGAAATTCATCTATCCCATACTTTTTGTTCAAAAAAATAAGCTCACTAACAAAATTTTTTGGAGAACGTTTTCTTATCTTTTTACCATTTGTTACGTGTGCAGCACAGAAGGTACACCCATAAGGACACCCTCTGCTTGCGAAAACAATACAATAACTCTTCTTTACAGACAATGAATCCCAATATTTACCCATGGCAAGAGAATCCCAATCGGCGAACGGTAAAGAATCCAGATCTTGGACAAGCTGAGGCCTTTGATTTATGACTATATCCCCATTTTTTCTAAAAGCCAGCCCGTCTACAGAATCAAATTGTTGATTACCATTTAATCCCCTCAATAAATCTACCATAACATTTTCGCCTTCACCAATAACAACAAAATCAACGCACTTAAATTCTCTAATGGTATTTTGTGGCTCTGCGCTTACATGAGGTCCTCCAAGAACAGTAATTATTTTTGGCATAATTTGTTTAACGGCATCTAAAAGAGAGATAACAGATTCAAGCTGAAGAGTAAAGCTCCCTACTCCTATAATATCCGGTTTTACAACCTTTATGTACTCCAGTATTTCCTTTTTCTTGAAGCGGTATGCTTGAGCATCGTGCAACATGACATCAAACCCATGCCTTTTTAAAACAGCGGAAATTATAGCTAGACCATAAGGCGGTCTAATTGCATCATGATCAAACTTGTTATAGATATTCAATGGAACATTTAAAAGAAGCGTCTTCATAATATTATTTATCGACTATCGCAGATTAAAAGCTATACTAATGATAGCCTTGGCATTTATTCCACGAATTAATTGATACATGTCATTATTCGAAGCATTAACAGAAAAACGCAATTGCGTTAAACCCGAACTCGCTAATGCCCCTGCAAAGCTATATTCAAGGATTGGCTTTGCATCAATATGACAAGGATTAAGAACTTTTTATTTAAGGAATTTTATTAATAACCAATTTTATGTATGCCCAATACGCTGCCGGATTGATTCAATATGCTTGTAAGCAGTGTTGGACCACCTCTGCATCTTTTGCAAAATACTGTAGGCAATTGAAAACGTTTCAACGATGACCTTATGAGTTGCGCCTTCTTGCTATCTAATATCTCTCCCAAAGTTTGGTTTAAAATATTTCCCAGCACCAACTCACCATTATAATCACGACAACAGCACGTTACATCTCCATTAACAAGCACTGCAACGCTACCCTTTAAAGCAATGCAGCTGCCTATAATGGCGTTGTAATATTTCCCATTTTGAAACTTATCTGAATCCCAATTTATAAGCATCTCCGTATCAACAAAAGTATTCTCTAAAATCTTGGTTCTATCTAATAGGGAGAAATAATTACATTTTATCTTTAAATCTTTTTGAATATTTAATTCTTTATAAATATTTTTTCCGAGCTCATAAAAGGTTTCTAGATTAATAAATCTTTTAATTCCTAGACTTTTTGGCAGCAGAGAGGAATAAAATGTTTTTTTAAAAATTTTAAGCACAATTCGTATATGAGACCCTCTTTTAATATTTTCTATAATCAGATCTTTTATTTTACCAAGATGTGCATCAAGATTAAGATTATGGTTATTCTTTAAAAATGTAGCGTCATCCAAGATTCTCGCGCTTATGCATATTTCTATATTCTTAAAAGTAAGCAGTTTATCAATTTTTTCTTCTGAAAGCAATGTTGCATTTGTTAAAAGAATGACTCTTATACCCAATTTATCCGCGTGTTCAACTATAGAAATGAAATCTCTATGCAACATTGGCTCACCCATCAAATGTAGATGCACTACAGGAGAGATATTTTGCTCTTTAATTTGATCTAAAACCATCTTGGCCATATCTAGAGGCATATATTGCTTTTGGCGGCTCATAATACTCTGCGGGCAGAATGAACACTCAAGATTACAAATATTTGTTATCTCAATATTTGCCGTATCAACTCTATACATTAAGGTTTTTTATATTGATTGGTTTTGTTTTTACTCTTCCATTGTTGGTAGTCGAATTTAAATGTAGACGGGTTTGAGAATCTCCCGGTGAAATAGAAATATGGAATCCCAAAGAATATCTCATTTGCAATTTTTCGAAAGATATTGAACCTGCTGCCCCAATCAGGGTAAAGTTCATATTTTTCAGAAACTATGATAATTGGTTCTGGAATTTTGCTCAATAAACAGTGATATAGTCGAAAGCTCTGGTCGGCAGAGGTTACAAACAAGGCTTTTTTAAAATCAAAGGTGTCTTTATATTTCTCCATCATAGCTAAGATATTCTCATAATAATGCCTCTTGCCGAGTATTTCATCCTGGACGATAATATCTTTTTCAGAAACACCGTAAAGAAGAAGTCTTTCTCTCATAGCTTCTGCCGTAGTTTTTTTTGCCCTTTCCATCCAAATGCCACCTAGAACAATTATCTTCTTGGCAAAACCTGCCCGATAAAGACGCAGCCCCTTCTCAAGCCTCACAAGCGTGCTTAAATCAGGGAGCCCATCTTCTGTATTAAAAGGAAAATTAGAAGAGCATACGATAATTACATCTCCTTTTATTTCAGGTTTTTCTATCAAGAGTAGCCGATGAAGCCATTCGCTGAGTGGAGTAAATAAAATTATAAAAAGCCCTAAATTTAATATAATCGATAGAAGAACAATTAGTTTTTTAATTTTTTTGGAGCTGATTCCTAGCCGCATCTTTTCCCTCTTTCTTTTGCATTTTCCTAAATGCCTCTTTAAACTCTTCCAATGCTATATAAGATTTATCTTCCATGAGCGGATAATACATATCCATAAAATCCCTATCCAGCGTAAGAAAACACGGGCTAAAGGTTGAAAAAGGAGTGCCTGTTAACGCGTGCTGTCTAATTAAAGCAAGGGGCTCATTCTTAACATTTCCGAAATAAATATGCATATTCGCGCAATGCATTACATCTCCGTAAGGAGTAAAATTTAATAACTCCTTGCTTCCGTGACACCCCTTTGCAGCGTAATTGGATTTTATTGAACCGCTGGTAGTTCCATGATGGGTATATGCATATACATAAGGCCTGGTTATTTCCTGGAATGCCTTGATATCTTCATCGTCAAGCATTAAATCTTCATTCCTAAAATTACCTATTGCCTTTGCAAAAAATAAATGCAGTAATATCTTTTTATCTTCTGCAAAATCCAGAATTTTTTTAAATCCTTCGGTATATAAATTCCTTTTGTGAACAACTGTATTTATAACTACCTTGATCTTGTATTTTAAGCATATATTAATCGCATTCATAGCCCGACTAAAGCTACCCTGTCTTCTTCTGAATTCATCATGAAGTTCGGGGATCCCGCTGTCTAAACTTATGTTTATAGTATCAACGCCTAATTTAGAACAAGCATTGGCCTTTTCTTCATCAAAAAGATAGCCATTTGTTGATATAATGATATGGTTATATTTTGGAAGACATGCCTTAATAATCTCCTGCCAATCGCTTCTTATAAATGGTTCTCCTCCTGAAATACCAAAAGATGTAGCCCCCAATCTCATTGCCTGTCTAACTATCATCTTGTAGTCTTGGCAGACAAGCTCTTTCCTTGAGTCTAATTCATCAATCCTTGCACAGACACAGTGGCAGCACTTAAAATTACACTTAAATGTAATTGCAAACTCACAGCCTCTTAACACATACTTGTTTACTTTCAAAAGCATATATACTTTTGCTATCAGAATGTTCCTTAACAGGCGTAATGGATAAAAAGGTTTAGATAAATGAACCCCGTAGTAAAATAAAATCCTTAATTTATTTAAAAGAATATAAAATCGCATAATTTTCTAAAAGAAATTATTAATACGGCCGCTTAGATAATAAAGCCCTATTTTTTGCAACGATAATCTTCCGAAGAAGCCTTGGCGACCAGTAACTCAAATTGTATCCGATCTCATCTTTAAAGGTGCTGAGGTTAAAGTCTTCTTTACCTTTCTCAATAGCAGTACATATTCTTTTTGCTACCTCATACGGGTCACGCATTCTTTCTGTGCTGGGAAGCTTAAATTCCTTAACTCTATCTCCAACATCGGTATTTTTCCAGTAGTCTGATTTAAAACTTCCGGGTCTTATATAGAGAGTCTTTATTGGTGTACCACTAAGCTCAATCTTTAAACTCTCATGAATTGCGCCTAATGCCTTTTTTGATGAGCTATAGGGCGAAACTCCTGGAAATGAATGATACATTATTGAACTCATCACATTAGCTATAATACCCTTTTTTTGCTTGAGCATATCAGGCAGCACGCTCTGGATTAAAGCAAGAGGGGCCAAAGTATTCACGCGATAATTTCTTTCGTAAACCTCTGCTGGTGTATTCGCAACAAATCCAACTGTTTGATATCCCACATTATTAATTAGGATGGTTGGGATTTTATCAACTTCTTTTATTATTTTTTTATATAAATCTGGTATCTGGCTTACGTTTTCTAAATCGAATTGGAATTTAAAAGCACGACCGCCTATTTTTTGTACCTTATTGCCTACTTCATCAAGACGTGCTTTGTTGCGCGCTATTAAAATAACCGTTGAATGTAACTCTGCAGCCCTTAATGCAAGGGCCTCCCCCAAACCGGAACTTCCTCCAGTTATCAGCAACGTTTCGTCTTCCCAGTCAAAATTCATTGGGTTTCCTTCGACCTATTAGATCGCTTGTAAACTTTGAAAAGATGATTTTTTAAAACATATTTTAGGTAGATCAAGGCTGCCCTGAAAGTTCTGGTGCCTTCATATGGCTCTCTTATCGCTTGTATCAGCTTCATCCATAAATATTCCAATTTAAAATGATACGCTCTGGTGGCATCCTGACAAAATTTTACAATTTCTTTTGAAGAAAGATTGGCATTATTCACAACGCAGTTATGATACCCATCCTCAGTTACCCATCTTGAAAAATCATTTGTGCTAAGAAACCCTTCTTTTTCTGCCCATTCATACGTCTTTGTTCCTGGATATACAAAAAGCGGGTAAAACTGCATACTATCGCAGTTCAATTCTTTTGCAACCCTGAAGCTTTCCATTAATGTTTCCTTTGTGTCTTTTGGGTTTCCAGCCATAAAACAACCGTGTATTAACAAATTTGCTAATTTTGCATTTTTGACAAATTCTTTAATCAGCTGCGTCTTCGTTTTCTTATTAACGCTATCCAAAACCGCCTGATCTGAGCTCTCAAAACCAACAGTCACGAGACGACAGCCTGCTTTTTTCATCAACATCATGGTTTCTAAATCCAGATCCGTCCTTACATTACAATACCATTTCATCTTGATCTTGCGCCCAATTAATAAGTTGCAAATCTTCCTTACTCGTTCTATATCAGCTGTAAAAGTATCATCTTCTATGCCAATTTCCTTGACTCGTGGCAAATCCTTAACTATATATTCAAATTCATCAACCACATTCTCTGGACTCCTTGTCCTGTATCCTTGGTCGTGAAACACCTGAGGATATACACAGAAGGTACATCCATAAGGACAGCCCCTTCCTGTAATAATCATAACCATTGGATAACTTGCGGCTGCAAAAAAATAATTCTTACAATTAAGGTATCTTTTATAAACTGAAGAGACAAAAGGAATTTCATCTAAATTTTTAATTCTTTCTCGCTCTTTATTCTTAATGTATTCTCCATTATTTCTAAATACGAGTCCATCTATTTGTTTTAGGGACCTGCTATTCTCAAGCGCCTTTATTAAATCAAGAATGGTATATTCGTACTCTCCAATGCATACAGCATTAACGCTATCACTTAATTTCAGGGTATCTTCTGGTAGGGCAGATGGGTGTGTGCCTACTAAAGCTATAAATGATTCTGAGTATTTACGTTTGAA
This sequence comes from Candidatus Omnitrophota bacterium, assembly GCA_041309125.1. GTDB lineage: Bacteria > Omnitrophota > Gorgyraeia > Gygaellales > Gygaellaceae > JBFZAD01. Next base: position 350 of record JBFZAD010000158.1, on the reverse strand, counting down.
CTCCTGGGCAATCTTTGTATCATTGTATATGCTGGGGGTGCTGGTATCGATAACGACCATGTCGGGAACGAAATCAGTTAAGCGGTTGAAAACTCCTTCCATATTCAACCCTTCTGCCGGACAATCAAAAAACCTAACATTATAGCCTGCCTTTTCAACAACGCCAACTGAATACGCCAACCAGATAGGATAATACAATGTTCCGCCTTTTGTAACTGCCGGACTTCTTGAAGAGCGGGAGAAACGGTTTATGAATGGTGGATTAAGAAACAGCATGTTCATCTTGGCCATCTTTTAAGCAAAGCTCCTGATAAACAACCTTATTATTATCTTTTTCATATGCCCTTACT
>JBFZAD010000157.1:0-13252 GCA_041309125.1 Candidatus Omnitrophota bacterium | reverse complement strand
ATGAGGTTAAGAAAAGTTTCACCTTTTATAATTATCAACTCACTGATTATGTCGCACAAGGCCGGTCTTTCAGTCAATACAGATAGATTAGAGGCGCATTACTTGGCAGGTGGAGACGTAATCAAGGTAGTTAAATCGCTTATCTCTGCAGATAAAGCAAATCTTAATCTGACATTTGAGCGTGCCTGTGCCATTGATTTGGCTGGCCGTGATGTATTAGAAGCAGTTAAAACTTCTGTTAACCCCAAAGTTATTGATGCTCCTCGGGATGGAGTTTTAGCAGCCGTTGCAAAGGATGGTATAGAGTTAAAGGCAAAGGCTCGCGTAACTGTTCGTGCAAATTTAGAGCGTTTAGTTGGTGGTGCAACCGAAGAAACCATTATTGCCCGCGTTGGAGAAGGCATTGTTACAACAATTGGTTCTGCTGAAACATATAAGCATGTATTAGAGAATCCTGATTCAATATCTAAGATGGTTTTATCAAAAGGCCTTGATTCGGGTTCTGCATTTGAAATTTTATCAATTGATATCGCCGATGTGGATGTAGGCAAAAACGTTGGCGCAGAGCTACAGGCATCTCAGGCAGAGGCAGATCTAAAGGTTGCCCAGGCAAAGGCAGAGACTCGCCGAGCGATGGCAGTTGCGCAAGAACAGGAGATGAAGGCAAAGGGACAAGAGATGCGCGCAAAGGTTATAGAAGCCGAGGCGCAGATACCGCTTGCGATTTCCCAGGCCTTTCGTGAAGGAAAACTAGGGGTCATGGATTATTACAATTTAAAAAATATCCAGGCAGATACATCTATGCGTGACAGGATTGGCGGCAAATCTCAAGAAAAGGAAAAATAATTATTCATGGAAGACTTTTTTAAGGTAATAATTTATATTGTTTTCTTTGTTATCTGGATTCTTAGCTTTATTAAGAAGAAACCCGCTGAATCTCAAGATGATTACACAACTCCGGATGGATATACCTATGAGCCAGATAATGAGAAAACAAACGTAAAGACAAAATCAGATTTAGAAGAATTGTTTGAATCTTTTGAATTTCCACAGCCAGTGAAAAAACCACAGCCACAGACTGCGCCGAAAGAATACTATACAAAGCCAAAGCTTGATACGAAAGCAAAAGAAACACTTAAACAAGAAAAAAAATCTATTGATAAAGAACCTGCTAAGCAAGCCGAAAAAATGATTATTCCTCTTATTGAAGAACCAACAGAAGGATTGAATTTTGAGGATGATAAATTAGAAGAGGGTATTATCCTATCGGAAGTCTTAGGCAGGCCAAAGGCATATCAATTTATACCAAGGCCCTGATATAACTTATGGCTAATAATCATAAAAATACAATAAGGATATTTGCATTCATTGAGATAGGAATTGGGATGTTAAGCCTAATCAATGCAGCTATAAATATTATGCAGGGAAAATACAACAATTCCTTACAGATTGCCATATTTGTTATCACAACAGGCCTTGTATCAACAATCTTAGGCCTCGGCCTACTTATTCACGACAGAAGTTGCTATAACTTACTACTTTATTTCTCAAGCATGATTATTTTCAGCAAGGTCCTGATTCTTTGTAATATCATAACGCTTAATGGAGCCTTAGAAGGAGTAATTCCTTCTGGTTTTAGAAATATGGTCTCTATTTTGTATCACGGTGCAGTAATCTACTATTTTACCCGCAAGCCCATAAAAGAATACTTCGAAAAATAAAGTCCTGCCGGAGTGGCGAAATGGCAGACGCGGCAGCCTCAAAAGCTGTTGAGGGCAACCTCATGGGGGTTCAAGTCCCTTCTCCGGCACTAATTCTTATGTTAAAAGATAACATCAACTATAGATGGACGCCTGAATTAGCCTATGCTGTTGGTTTGATAGCTACAGATGGGAATTTATCCAAAGATAAAAGGCATATTTTGTTTACAACCACCGACCTTCAACTTGCTAAAATATTCAAGAAGTGTCTTGGCTTAAAGAATAAAATTATGGTTACGCCTCCTAGCGGATTCGGCAAAAAACTTGCATATAGAATTAACTTTGGAAATGTTAAGTTTTATCGCTGGCTAATAAAGATTGGTTTAGCTGTTAATAAGACACATTTAATAAAAAGAATGGGAATACCTGAGAGATATTTTGCTGATTTTTTACGAGGGCACATAGACGGTGATGGCTCAATTTTTACTTATAATGATAGGTATATGGTATACAAGAACAAAAGGTACAGTTATGATAGGTTATATACAAATTTTATCTCTACCAGCCCTAATCATATTAAGTGGTTGCGCTCAAAAATAAAGAAGATTTTAAATATGCAAGGTGCCTTAAGTTTTTATTTGAAAAGGAACAGAAAATTTCCCATTTGGCAACTACGTTTTGCCAAATACGATTCTTTAAAACTCCTGTCTTGGATTTACTATAAACCCAAACTGCCTTGCTTAAACCGCAAAAGGATAATTGCAGATCGTTTTCTTAAAAAAATAGGGCATCCCAGCGTGGGTTCAACTCTCACCTCCCGCATTCTAACCTCATAGTACCACTCTTTCCTAAAACTCATTTAAAAAATTAAACTTTTTTGAACGAAAATCCCTTCTTTTTACGTCTATTAAAGTAGAGGGTAATAAAGGAGGGTGAAAAAATGTCTAAAGAAATAGCTGTAGAAATCATTGCTACAAGGATTTTAGAATTAAGGGGCAAGAAGGTATTGCTGGATAAAGAACTAGCTAAGCTTTATGGTGTCCCGGTTAAAGTTCTGAACCAGGCTGTAAAAAGAAATACCTATCGTTTTCCAGAAGATTTTATATTCCAATTATCTTGGGAAGAGGCAGAGTCTTTAAGGTCACAAATTGTGACCTTAAACAAAGTAAAACCTAAGCGCTCAAAAAGGGGCAAACATATTAAATATCTACCTTATGCTTTTACCGAACAGGGAGTAGCTATGCTATCAAGTGTCTTAAATAGCAAAAAGGCCATACAAGTCAATATCTTGATTATGCGGGCATTTACAAAGTTAAGAGAAATTCTTTTAACCCATAAGGAGTTGGCTCTAAAGATTGGAACTCTTGAGAAGAAATACGCTGAACATGACCAAACTATAAATTCCATATTCAAAGCAATAAAAGAACTACTCGAACCACCGCCTCCTAAGGGGAAAAGGATAATTGGATTTCATCCATAAATTAGGAAAAGCCATAATGCTAAAGCAAGGATGATCCTGTAGATACCAAAAGGAATAAAATTATTCTTTTTGATAAATGATAGGAGAAACTTTACTGCAGCCATTGCGGTAAGAAAAGACACAACAAATCCGATAGAAAGAAAAACAAACTCGCTTCCACTAAATGATGGCGCTGTTTTTATTAGGTCGAGTGCAACTGCAGCTGCCATGGTAGGGACAGCCAGCAAAAATGAAAATTCAACTATAGCCCTGCGGCTAATCCCAAGCAGTAAACCTCCCATAATAGTTGCCGCTGCCCTTGAAACACCTGGAACTATTGCAAGAGACTGGAATAGCCCGATTAAAAAAGCCTGCCTATAATTTATGGCTTGAGCTTCTTTTTGGTCATCCCTCCTCTTCAAAAATAATTCTAATAATATTATAATAATGCCACCAATAAATAATGCCCACAGAACTATAGCCTGACTGTCTAACAAATACTTCTTAATTATCTTATAAAATAATAGGCCTACTAAAGCAGTTGGTATAAATGCTGTTATGACTTTTTTGAGTTTATCCATATCAAGTATAAATGACCTCCAGTATAAAACTACAACTGAAAGAATAGCTCCAAGTTGTATTGCTATTTCAAAAGATTTCATAAACTCTGTCTGTGTTAATTTTAATAAGCTAGATGTGAGGATAAGATGTCCCGTGGAGGAAATCGGAAGGAATTCTGTAAGGCCTTCAACAATACCAAAAATAATGGCTTGTATGTAATTCATTGCTTTAAGATTTCCCGCTTCATGTAAAAGAAAATAGTTAAGGCAATAATTTGGATAATAATTACCATACTGATTACTGAGGACAGAGAACGGTCATAAAGGAAACCAATCAGTATGCTGCCAAGAAACACTGCAAGTCCATATGTTGTATTAAATATACCATAGCCTGTTCCTCTCTTCTTTAATGAGGTGATGTCAGCAATTGCAGAGCGCATAATTGTTTCATGAATTCCCATGACTATTCCCCAAGCGAGAACGCCAATTACGACAAGCATGGGCTGCGCAGAGAATACAAACAAAGACATTAAAAGTGTCATAATAGGTATAATAACAAGTAAATTTAAACCGGCATTGAGATTATTTCTGCGGTTTTTTTGGATATCATAAAGTTTACCTATAGACAAAGCAGCCACGGCATCAATTCCCATAGCAAATGTATAATAAAGTGGTATTTGTGCATCGGTGAGGATGTTAAGAGATTTAAAATGAAAGGCTATCAAGATAAAACTGCAGAACCCTAAGGTAGTGATAAAGGTAAATAATGTATATAACCAGAATACCTTTGAAAGCTTATCCGGAATTATTGCTCCAGACCTATTGGCCTCTAAAGCATCAGGCCTTGGCACATAGCGATAGGATATATACAGGCAAAGCATTACTAATAAAAATGGTATCCATAAGAAACTATACCCTTTCTGATACTCAATAATTCCTATAGAGCCTTTTCCTTTTGAAAGAAAAAATACAGTAAAAATTAAAGGCCCTGCTACTGCTCCAATCTGGTCCATTGCCTCATGAAGGCCAAAGCCAAAACCCGTGCCAACCTGAGAGCTTGCCTGTGAAAGTATTGTATCTCTGGCAGGGCTGCGGATTGCCTTGCCGATTCTTTCAATTATTATAAATAGCGCTGCAACCTGCCAAACACCGGCGAGAGCAAGCAGTGGTACACTTACTAACAACCCATATCCAAGAAAGGTAAGCAACCAATAAGATTTAGTTTTATCAGATAGATACCCGGAGAGTAAACGTAGCCCATATCCAAGAAATTCTCCAATGCCACTTATAAGGCCTAAGGTCACTGCATTAACTGCTAAAAGCTTTAAATACGGCCCATTAACGCTTCTAGCCCCCTCATAAGCTATATCGCCAAAGAGGCTAACCAATCCAAATAATACAATAAGTCTTATTGCCCTTGAGTTCATAAAAAATAAAAATGCGCGGGACAGGATTTGAACCTGCACAGCCTCAACGGCCAATAGCCCCTCAAACTATCGTGTCTGCCATTCCACCACCCGCGCGTAAGTACTAATTTTACACAATTTTATAATTAATTCAATGAATAATATTTATAACTATTTATCCTTCTTCTGAATTTTAACCCAGGGGTCGCGCAACGTTACTGTGCGATTGAAGATGAGTTTGCCTTCCTTGAAATCTTTATCAATGCAAAAATACCCCATTCTTTCAAATTGGTAACAGTCTCCAACCTTGGCATCTGTTAGACTTGACTCTAGCTTACATTCGCTTAATACCTTTAATGAATTAGGATTTAAATTTGATTTATAATCCTTGCCCTCCTCTACATCCTCCGGGTTTTCCTTAGTAAAAAGATTCTCATAGAGACGAACTTCTGCCTCTGTCACATGATTCGCTGATACCCAATGCAGGGTTGCTTTCACCTTGCGGCCATCCGGAGCATCTCCGCCTTTTGTATTAGGGTCATATGTGCAGTGTAATTCAATAACCTTGCCAGTCTTCTCATCCTTAATTACGCTATTACACTTAATAAAATATGCATACCTAAGCCTTACCTCTTTCCCTGGACTTAAGCGAAAGAATTGTTTTGGCGGATTTTCCATAAAATCATCCTGCTCAATATATAATTCTCTGGAGAACATTATCTTTCTTGTCCCGGCACCTGGATCCTCCGGATTATTAACTGCATCTAATTCTTCGCTTTTCCCTTCAGGGTAATTGTCAATAACAACTCGTAAAGGATTTAGCACAGCCATAACACGCATTGCGCTTTTATTCAACTCCTCCCTTACGCTATTCTCCAAGAGATGTATATCTACAACACTATTAACCTTTGATACGCCAATTATGTCGCAGAAGTTACGAATGGAGCTGGGTGTAACGCCGCGCCTTCTTAATCCTGAAAGGGTAGGCATTCGAGGATCATCCCAACCGCTTACAAATCCCTCTTTGACCAGCTCGAGCAATTTGCGTTTGCTTAATACGGTGTAACTTACATTTAGCCTTGCGAATTCAATCTGTTGAGGATGAAAGATTCCCAGCTCATCTAGTATCCAGTCATAGAGCGGGCGGTTATTTTCAAATTCCAATGTGCAAATGGAATGCGTTATACCCTCTATCGAATCACATATGCAATGGGCAAAGTCATACATTGGATATATGAGCCATTTATCTTTTGTCCTGTGATGATCTGCCCTCTTTATGCGATAAAGCACAGGGTCGCGCATTGTTATATTGGGACAACTCATATCTATTTTAGCGCGAAGTACTTTTGCGCCATCTTCAAATTCGCCATTCTTCATCCTTGTGAACAAATCAAGATTCTCTTCAACAGAACGATTGCGATATGGACTATTCTTTCCTGGTTCGGTAAGTGTACCTCTATGCTCTCTTATTTCATCTGCATTCAAATCGCATACATAGGCCTTGCTCTTCTTAACCAATTGAATTGCATATTCGTATAATTTATCAAAATAATCAGAGGCATAAAATTCCCTATCCTGCCAATCAAATCCAAGCCAGCGAACATCTTCTTTTATAGAATCTACATACTCAATATCTTCTTTTACCGGATTAGTGTCGTCAAAACGCAAATTTGTAAGGCCGTTATACCTTTTTGCCAGGCCAAAATTAAGGCATATGCTCTTAGCATGCCCAATATGAAGATACCCATTAGGCTCAGGAGGAAACCTTGTATGGACCCTGCCTTGATTTTTATTATTCTTCAAATCAGCGTCCACTATATCGGTAATAAAATTTGTATTTATATTTTGCCCATCCATATTGATTATAAAATTCTTTAAATTATCTGCGGATTAAACTTCTTGTTGCCTCTATGACAAGCATTATGCTTAACAATAAAAGCACGATGCCGCATATCCCAGAGATTTGAATATCAATTTTTATACTAGTGCCCTGCGTAAGCTGTGGCAGAGATGCCACGAATGGTATGGTTAGGTTAACTAATGACCAGATTGTCATTATCAGCATAAATAGCATTGGTATAATTGTATAAATTGCATTCTTATTATTCTTAATAAGCCACACTGATATGGCTAATAGCGTCAGACTCGCAAGCAATTGATTGCTTGTTCCAAAGATTGGCCATGCAACTAAGTATGCCTTTTCTTTTGAAAAGATTAGAAATAGAAATGGTATAACCAGGCCTACTAATGCAGATAGATATCCTCCGAGTTTTGAGCGCCAACCGGTAATCTCTTGTATTATGTAACGCGTAAGCCTTGTGCAGACATCGAGAGTGTCATATACAAATGTTGAGAATGCAAGCAATGCAAATGGGAGTGCAATTTTAAAATTTACTCCTATAAGAGCTAAATATTTTGCGATTCCATTTGCATATATGAGGTTCGGATCTTGCTTAAGAAAGCTTGAATCCTTTGGCAGTATCATTACCGTAGTAAGCGCAAGCACGGCAACCAGGCCCTCTAATAACATGGCGCCATATCCAATCTTTAATGCATCCTTTTCCTTTGCAAGCTGTTTGGAGGTGGTGCCGGAGCTGACTATTGAATGAAAGCCTGAACACGCACCGCATGCAACAGTAATAAAAAGAATGGGAAATATTAATTTTCCGTTTGCTAAGCTCTTAAAGTCGCTTATATTAAAGGCCGGATACTGTATAGAAAATCCACCGAACACGGCGCCAAGAAAGCCAATAATTATTACTAGGTACAATAGCCACCCACCCAGATACCCTCGAGGCTGCAATAACAACCACATTGGAATTACAGATGCAATAAAACAGTATGCCAACAGGACAATATCCCACTGTTTGATTGACAAGGACTTTAAAACATCTAGGATTGAATTCGGCAAATGCGGGCCTACCCAGATTATAAATAATAATACAGGTAAAAATACCAGCGTTAGGAATCCTAATCTAAGCTTAAAGCGATATAACAGAATCCCCATAACAATAGCTGCTAATAGATAAAGCATTGAAGATGCGGCAACTGCCGGCCCGAATTGAACATCCCCTACGACAGTTTTAAAGGTATTGGCTGTAATGTCTGTAAATGCAATTATTACATAGCTTAAGGCAAGCCATACAAAAACGAGAAAAAGTATGTAGGCGGTCTTTGACATATGAAGCTTTACAATCTCACCGATTGAGGCTGCCTTGTTTTTTACCGAGGCAACCAGGCTTGTAAAATCATGCACTCCGCCAATAAATATTGCGCCTAATATTATCCAAAGAATCGTTGGAAGCCAGCCAAACCAGATACCGCTTAGAATTGGACCGACAATCGGGCCTGCTGCGGCAATGGCTGAAAAATGCTGGCCCAACAAAAGCGATGGTTTTGTAGGGATAAAATCATTGCCATCGTTTATCGTACAGGCAGGAGTAGAGCAGGAATCATCTAGCCGCATCTCTCTTAAAAGAAACCTACCATATAAGAAATACCCCAACAAAAATATCACCAATGAAATTATTACTATTATAGATACCATGTGTTAGATGTTTTAAATTTAATGCTGTTTGAAAACATACTTTATTAAAAAATACCCACCAATTAAAAGCACAACAAATATTATAGAGAATACATCAAAATATTTTTCTACCACCTTTTGTATCTTATTCCCAAATATTCTTAGAGAAACTGCGACTAAAAAGAATCTTCCTGCACGGCCGATTATTGAGGCAATTATCAATATTGAAAGAGATATCCTAAATACTCCAGCTGCAATAGTAATCACCTTGTAAGGAATCGGTGTAAAGGCAGCTATAAAAACGGTAAAAAATGCATTCTCTGCATATTTCTTACCTACAAGCTCCATCATCGGCTGCAGCTTATAAGCTTCGATTATAAGCCTTCCCACAGTCTCATATAGCCCCAAGCCAATCCAATAACCAAATAGAGCTCCGCAGACTGAACCTATTGTGCAAATAGTGGCGTAACGAAACCATTTTCTACTATCTGCAACAACCATAGCTATAAGCAATACATCAGGAGGAATAGGAAAAAAAGAGCTTTCAATAAAAGCAATGCCAAAAAGTGCATAAGTGGCATTACTTGTCCTTGCCCAATGCAGCGTCCAATCATACATTTTTCTTAAAATTAAAATTGGAAATTTTAATATATTAACTATCAATTCCATTAAATACACTCCTTCTCTTTAAATGAATTTTATATTACAGAAAGTATTTTCTTAATCCAAGGTACTCTTTTAAATAATTCCATTGCCCAGAAAGGAAATGATGAAATGATTAAAACAAGGGTCCAATCAAAACCGGAAAGGGCCTTTGTCTTAAATACTCCTTGAGCGAATGGGACATAGACCACTATCATCTGCAATAGAAATGATACAAAAGTTGCAAGCAACAATTTTTTGTTGGTAAATAGCCCTATCTTAAAAAGGGATTCGGATGTATTGCGGCAATTAAATGAATGAAATAATTGAGAGCAGGCTAAGACTATAAAAGCGGCTGTGCGCGCTCGTTCTATGCCTTCCTTTTCTACAAATAAGACAAAGACAAATGCAAATAAACTGCAAAATGCAATCAAGCCACCCTGAAATAGCATAAGATACGCCCTTTGTTTTGTAACTACCTTCTCGTCTGATTTTCTAGGAGGTTTCTTCATTATCCCTGGGCTAACAGGGTCTACTCCCAATGCAAGTGCAGGAAGGCCATCGGTAACAAGATTGACCCAAAGTATATGTATAGGTAATAGCGGCGCAGGCAGGCCTATTAAGGTAGAGACAAACATAACAAGGATTTCACCTGTATTACATGATAAAAGATAGTGAACAAACTTCTTTATATTATCATATATACCTCTTCCTTCTTCTACCGCTGCCACAATCGATGCAAAATTGTCATCTGTAACAATCATGTCAGAAACTTCTTTTGTTACATCTGTGCCGGTAATGCCCATGGCAACACCAATATCTGCCTCTTTGACTGCCGGTGCATCATTCACTCCGTCGCCAGTCATTGCAACAACTTCATTGTGCCCTTTTAATGCTCGTACTATCTTTAATTTATGCTCCGGTGAAACCCTGGCATACACAGGAACTTCTTCAACTTTTCTAAAGAATTCTTCATCGCTTAATTTATCTAGCTCATCTGATGTTAAGGCCATGGAGCCCTCTTTAAAAAATCCAAGCTCTTTGGCAATAGCTACAGCTGTATTTTTATGATCGCCGGTTATCATTACGGTCTTTATACCTGCTTGTTTACATCGCATAATTGCATCTTTGACCTCTTCTCTGGGAGGGTCTATCATTGCCATAAGCCCAACAAAGGTAAGATTTTTTTCAATCTGGCCTGACTCAAAATTCTTTGGCTCAAAGTCAAATGTGCGATAGGCAAATGCCAAAACACGCATTGCCTCATTAGTAAGGTTACTGTTTACCAAATGTATGTCTCTTATATCTACGTCTTCTATCATTCTGATTGATTGTCTATCTTCTATATACTTACAATCCCTCAATAAAACCTCGGGTGCGCCTTTGACAAATGCCGTTATCTTGCCTTTTTCTCTTCGCACAATAGTCATTTTCTTGCGCAGAGAATCAAACGGTATTTCTTCAATAAAGGAAAAATCTTTCTCCTTTTCTTCTTTAATTATATCTGCCTTAGCAGCTGCTGTTAAAAGGGCTCCTTCTGTTGGGTCACCGACTATCTTATAGCCACTATCTGAACTGACTAACTTTGCCCCATTGCATAATACCGAACATAGTAGAATTTTGTTTAAATCTCCCTGGTCTTTTAAATCCACCGCTCTTTCATTTACGAGAAATTCTCCGCGAGGTTCATAGCCTACGCCTGTAACGGAAAATAGTGTTTTAGATGTATATACCGCCTTTACCGTCATCTCATTCTTTGTCAATGTCCCTGTCTTGTCAGAGCATATAACCGTTGCGCAGCCTAAGGTTTCAACTGATGGCAGCTTTCTAATGAGTGCATTTCTCTTAACCATCTTTTGAACGCCCAGCGCAAGAGATATTGTAACCACAGCAGGCAGGCCCTCTGGTATTGCTGCAACTGCAAGGCTTACAGATGTCATAAACATATCTAAAATCTCGCCGCCTCTTACAACGCCCAAAACAAAAACTAATGCCACTAATGCAAAGCAAAGATAAACTATCCACTTACCAAATTCTTCTAACTTTCTTTGCAGTGGTGTTGCCTCCTTGGCAATGCCCTGTATCATTCCGGCAATTTTACCTAGTTCTGTCTGCATGCCTGTATTGACAACAAGCGCCTTTGCCCTTCCGGAACTAACTGAAGTGCCCATGTAGACCATATTGGAGCGCTCGGCAAGAGGTGCTTCTGGATTTTCTAACCTCTTGTCTATTTTAAGCACAGGTACAGACTCTCCGGTAAGGCTTGCCTCCTGCGTGGTAAAATTAGCTGTAAGCCAGACAATGCGGCTATCGCATGGAACATTATCTCCGGCCTCTAGCTCTATGATATCTCCCGGAACCAGCTCGCTTGAAGGGATAACTACGTTTTTATTATTACGGATTGCTTTTGAAGTAGGCGAGGATAATTTTTTAAGTGCGGCAAGTGATTTTTCAGCGCGGTATTCTTGCACAAAGCCAAGTATTGCATTTAATACTACAATCAGAATTATTGCTGCAGCATCAACCCATTCTTTTAATAAGCCTGATACTAATGCAGCCCCAACCAAGACCCAGATAATAAAATTCTGGAATTGGGCAAAAAAGATACTAAATGCACTTACTGCCTTTTTTTCTTTAAGCTGATTTGGGCCAAATTGCGCTAATCTTTTTTCAACTTCCTGCTGTGTAAGGCCTGCATTGATGTCTGAACTAAGCAAACCGACTGCCTGATCAACGGTCAAATTATAGAATCTCTTATCCATTCTCTGGTTTTTTATTCGTCTTCTGCCTCAGCTGCGATATTTAAATTTTTTATTCCAATTTCACCCAGGATGTCAAGCGTGGTTACAATATCTTTAAACCTAGTTAGCCTGTCTGAACGCAAAACCACTGAAAGATTGGGATTTTGCCGAAACAGTTCGGCAGTCTTTTCCTTCAGCTCCTTCTTAGTTACAAGCTCCTCATCTAAATAAACTACGCCTTCGGAAGTTATTGTTATGTTTAGCTGATTTTGCGATTTTATCGGTGTCGTGCTTTGGGCCTGCGGGAGTTTCACGTCTAATTTCTGAACGCGTTTTGCATTAAAGGTATAAAGAAGGCTGAAAGATATAAAGAAGAATATGAACATATTCAAAACAATATCTGTCATAGCGACAGATTCCAGGCGGGCCATATATTCCCTTCTTCCCTGAATCTTCATTTTCCCTTCGTCTCTTTAATTTCTTCTATTGCATCGATGAGCTGAACACAATTATTATTTAATTCATTTGATAGATATTTAATGCGGCTAATAAAATAATTATGGCAAAGATAAAGCGGAATAGCAACCATAAGGCCTGCTGCAGTTGTAATCATTGCTTCATAGATTCCAGATGCCAGCAGGCTTACGGTAACGTTTGCTCCTGCCTGCTCCCATGACATAAATGCCTTGATCAACCCTGTAATTGTACCTAAGAAACCCAAAAGCGGCTCAATGCTGACTATTGAAACCAGGGCGCCTAAAAATTTCTCAAGGGCCTGCACTTCGATATTCCCAACCTGCTCTAAAATCTTCTCTAATCTGGCCTGCGATAAATCCCTCTTTTCAATGCCGGCCTTAAAGACTACAGCCTGGGGATGAAAGATATACTTCTCACATAACTCTATTGCGTTATTAAATTTTTTTGTCCTAATCGAATTCAATATCTCCTGTGTAAACTTGGCCGTATTAAGCCTTGTGCGGCGAAAGGCCCAAAACTTCTCTATTACTATTGCCAGGCCAATTATTGAGCCAAGTATAATAGGAAACATTACCGGCCCACCCTTTATTATAAAATTAAACATCTATTTATCCCTCCTATTATTTCAAATTTAAATTAACTTCTTGATAAGCGCCGTTGCTGTCTTAACTGCGCCTAAAATCTCTTTTGATATTTCTGCGCCAAAATCAATGCTCTTTGGCTGGATTCCTACCACAACAC
>JBFZAD010000156.1:0-16562 GCA_041309125.1 Candidatus Omnitrophota bacterium | reverse complement strand
CGTTGTCGACGATGCGCTTATGAAGATAACACATGTTCTTCGCGGAGAAGACCATATTTCTAATACACCAAAGCAGGTATTATTATACAGCGCCCTTGGATTTGAAATACCGCGGTTTGCACACCTTCCATTGATACACGACAAAGAAGGGGGAAGGATGTCTAAGAGGTATGGCGCAACCGCTGTCTCAGAATATAGAGAAATGGGCTATCTTCCAGAGGGTATAGTAAATTACCTTATGCTTCTGGGTTGGTCTCCTGGAGAGAATAAGGAAATAATTGATTTGGGCACAGCAGTAAAGAAATTCTCCCTTAAAAATGTAAATAAGAATGCCAGCATATTTGATATTGAAAAATTAAAATGGGTAAACGGCCAGTATATAAAAGAGAAAAAGCCGGAAGATTTAGTTGAGCTTTTATTGCCGCAGTTAAGGCAGAAAGAATTTTTCAAAGAAGAAAATTTTGATAAAGAATATTTAGTTTCTCTGGTGAAATTGTACAAGGACAGGATGAGTACATTGCAGGATTTTGTTGAGCGCTCTGACTTTTTCTTCCTAAACGAAATAGAGATTAGCCCAGAGCTTAAAACAGAAATTTTTAAAAGAGATTACTCAAAAGAATTTTCACTTTTAGTGCAAAGGCTCGATAAGTTATCTGATTTTAGTGCCGCCTCAATTGAAAAGGAATTTAGAGACCTTGTAGCAGAATTGAATTTAAAGGCATCGGATTTGGTGCACCCGGTGCGGCTTGTCCTAACAGGCAAAAAGGTCGGGCCCGGCCTATTTGAGACGATGTCTCTATTAGGAAAAGAAAGAATAAAATATAGATTAGAAAAATATTATAAGGGGGGAAGATGAGAATAATAGAAAAAGGCCTTATACTGCTTGCGCTATTTTCCTTTGTTTTATTGCTCACAGGCTGTAATACTGCAAAGGGCTTTGGCCAAGACTGCAAGGAAACCTGGAAAAATATGAAACAAGCAGATGACTGGCTTCAAGAACACGCCTGGTAATAATATTTATTTAAATATTGCTCTGTCGTCTAATTGGTAGGACACTAGACTCTGGATCTAGGTATTCTGGTTCGACTCCAGACGGGGCAGCGCTGAACCACGTGGGGTTCAGCGCTATGAACCCGAGCCTGCACCACTCATTTCGTTCGGATGCAGGCGAGTGGTTCATAGCCAACCCTACTTTAGATATAAATGTGCACGGCCTCAATGAACACGCAAGGAAGCATAAAGTAAATGTATTACGTTTACGTTCTTTTAAGCTTAAAAGATAAAAAGTTCTACATCGGATTTAGTGAAGATATTAACAAACGATTAGCAGATCATAACGCTGGACGCAATGCTAGCACTAAACCAAGAAGGCCATTTGAGGTTATTTACTACGAAGCACACTTAAACAAAGAGGATGCACTTCGTCGCGAAGCATATTTTAAGACAACAAAAGGGAAATCAACATTGAGACAGATGTTGAGAACGACATTGCAGAATAATAGGGTTTCTTAGAAATAAACCCTTCAAAGTCTCTTGCGTAGCCCACCGGAGCTTTTCGTTTGAAGGGCGTAGCAGGACAGCCAAATTTACCGTATATTTTCAGTCTGTAAATTTGTCCCGAGCGTTTACGCGAGGGATAGAAATAAATTCTGCTAAAGATAAACAAAGTATTATAAAAAAAGGAGGCAGGCAATGCTTAAAAAATTATTTTACGGGCTAGTGTATTTGGCAGTAGTTTTTATTGCAGGTTGCGCTATGATTGGCTGCAGCATGTAATTCAAAGCTGCTTTATTCAAAACCCCGTCCACTTCGTAAGTGTCCGGGGTTGAAACCCCACACACCTACGCGGAGTGTGGGGTTTCAAGTTTAAATGCAGAATTTATTAGATTAATTTATGGGAATAAAGTATAATAGACCAAATGAATCTTTTGACCATTAGCCTTAGAAATTTTATGAATAGACGTATAAGAACGACCCTCACGCTCTTGGGCGTGGGTGTGGCTATCTCTACATTTGTAGCCCTCACCGGCCTTACGGATAATTTTAAGGATAGCATGCGAAATACCTACAAATCACGCGCAACAGATATAATTATCCTTGAGGGAGGCACGGTAGATTTATTTTCTACAACAATAGATGAATCGCTGGTGAATGAAATTAGAAAAATAGAGGGCGTTAATGACGCTACAATGATCTTGGCAGATCTCTATTCATTTAAATTTAAGCAATATACACTTATCTATGGATGGCCTTTGGATAGCTATCTTTTTAATGAGCTAAAAGTAAATGGCTCCATGCCAAAGAATCCAGATGAGGTTATTATAGGCAATATGGCCTCACGCAAGCTCTCTAAAAAAATAGGCGATTCGATAAATATACGCCGAAAGAAATTCAAGGTTGTAGGCGTATTCCAAAGCCACAGCGTTTTAGAAGAGGGCTCTGTTATTATGGACTTGAAGAGACTCCAGGATTTAAAGAGGATTCCTGGAAGAGTAAGCCTCATATTTGTAAAGACTAGCCTAAATCAAAAGAATACAAGTCAAGATATCGCTGTAGTTCGCGAAAGGATTCAAAATGCCTTTGTGAATTTAGAGGTTAAAGATATATCCGATTTTGTTGGTACACACACGCCATTATTATTGGTTTCTAATTTTACATGGGGCATTTCAATAATATCTTTTATAATTGTTATTTTAGGTATTGCAAATACAATGATGACATCTATTTTTGAACGAAGACGTGAGATAGGTATATTGCTTGCAATTGGCTGGCAGAAGAGCCGTATTGTGTCTCTCATTCTGATAGAATCGGTTTTCTTAGGGCTTATAGGAGGGATATTGGGAGTGGTTATTGGCTATGTCATATTGAATTCCTTAGTCGCAACTCCACAACTTGAAGGCATGCTAAGTATTTCCTATAGCAGCATCTTTATCTTGCGGGTCATATTTATTGCATTAATATTAGGTATATTTTCAGGGATTTATCCTGCGCTTCGGGCAGTGCGCATTGAACCAATAGAGATATTACGTTATGAGTAAAGAGCCTTTAATAGAAGTCAAGGATTTGCACAAAGTCTATAAAGACGGCAGGGTAAATGCCCTAAATGGCGTTAACCTTGAGATATACCAGGGTGAGTTTTTCTGCGTACGCGGCCCGAGTGGTTCAGGTAAGTCAACGCTCCTACACTTGATAGGGGGCTTAGATAGACCAACCAGCGGTGTCATCCAATTCGAAGGAGAAGATCTAGATTCTGCCTACAAAAACAGACATTTCAGAATAAAGACATTCGGATTTGTATTCCAGGCATTTTATCTTTGGCCGACTCTAAATGTAGAAGAGAATATACTGCTTCCTTTACTTGAGCTGTCTATCAAGAATAAGGAGAAACAAAAACGTGTCAACGAATTAATTGAAATCGTAGGATTAGTAAAAAGAAAAAGGGCAAATGTCCGCGAGCTATCTGTAGGAGAAAGACAGAGAGTAGCGATAGCCCGTGCCCTTGTTTCAAAACCAAAGGTTTTATTGGCAGATGAACCAACAGGAAGCCTTGATTCCAGCAATGCGACAATAATATTGGATTTATTTAGAAGGATTAACCGCCAAGAGATGGTGACAATTATGCTTGTAACCCATGCAATATTACCCGATGAGCTCTGGGACCGCGGTATTGAAATTCTCGATGGGCGCGTAAAGTGACAATTGATATCCTCATGCCATGGGTCTTAAGATACTTTTAGTTGAGCATTACAGATATGGTTCCTACGGCAAGATAGTCCGCAAGCAATTGTTTATTCCCTCCTAAAAAAATACAGCTTTTAAGGGTTATAATGGCTAAAAAAGAAATTCATGCCTGGCAAAGGTCTCTGGTTCGAGATAGCCTCAATCGCTATAGAAAAGCACTAGACGATTATTATATCAAGGGCAGGCCTTTGATCGAGACAGAGGGTGGGTTTAAGGCATTTTCTCTTCTTAGCCCTGCGATCGGATCTGTTGTAAGCAAAAGACGAATTCGTTTTATAATGGATAATATAATGAAGCAGCAGGATGCTGCAGCAAGAGGCGTAGATATTCCTAGTGACGCCCGCACCCCGCATTTTATTACTATGGCAATTACATACAAGTGCCAATGCAATTGCCTTCATTGTTCTGCATCCGGTTATCAGCTTGCCGCTAGGCAAAATAAAGATTCATTGTCCAAGAAAGAGATTATAGATGTTATAAAGCAGACCATTGAGCTTGGAACTACCACTATAGTTTTAACTGGCGGTGAGCCATTCAAAGAAAAATATCTCTGTGATCTTATTGAGTCGGTTGATAAAAACAAAGCTACATGTATTGTTTTTACAAATGGTGAATACTGCAACCAGGCACAAATCAAGCGTCTTAAAAAGGCAGGTGTGTATGGTGTTTTTGTAAGCCTGGATTTTTCAGACCCGCTAAGACATGATAAGAATAGGCAAAGGCCAGGAATATTTAAAAAGGCCCTTCGTGCAATTAAACTAGCTCAAGAGGCCAAGATATTGACAGGCATATCAACATACATAACAAGAGATAAAATTAGAAATAAAGAGTTCGCCAGTTTAATGGATTTAGCCCGTACGCTTGGAGTTTTGGAGGTCTTTATTTTTGATGAGATACCGGTAGGCAGACTCGCTGGCCAGCATGAAAGGCTTTTAAATGAAGAAGATTTCCAAGAGATAAGGAGACTACGGGCATATTATAATTCTAGATCTGATTACCCAAGAATAATACACCAGACAATGTTAACGAGTATTGCCTATCCCTGCACAGGCGAAGGTTGTCCTGCCGCAGTTGCGCACATGCACATACGCGCAAACGGCGACATAACCCCTTGTGATTTCACGCCTCTTTCATTCGGAAATATCCGTCAAAAATCAGTAAAAGATATTTGGAGTAGCATGACCACGCATGATTTTTTTAAAAAACCTTCAAATCATTGCCGCCTGTCAGTAAGTTCATACTGGGATAGTATGAGGTTGCAGAAAAACTACTTCCAACAAACGCAACCATCTTAAATAAAAACCGTTTGACTTCTAAATTTTTTGTGCTACAATTTTTAAATAAGTATTACCAAAAATATAGCCTATGTCTACGTTAACCAGATTTGGAGTTTCTTTAGAAAAAGAGCTACTTATTAAATTTGATAAGAGGCTTAAGGAAAAGCAGTATAAAAATCGCTCTGAGGCCATAAGGGATCTGATAAGAGAAGACCTGGTAAAAAAACAATGGCAGCAGGGTAGTGAAATCGCTGGCACTATTACGATAATCTATAATCACCATAAACGTGAGCTAGTAAATAGAATAATGGATATACAACACGATTTTGGTGGAATAATTATTTCTACGCAGCATATACACCTAGACCATCATAATTGTCTGGAGATAATAGCAGTAAAGGGGAGACCAAATCAGGCAGAGAAACTTGCAGATACTCTTCACGCAGTTAAATGGGTTAAACACGTGGCATTGGGTATGTCCAGCACAGGCATGGATATTTAGGCTGTATTATTTTTTTGTCAATTCGTAGCACGAAATAAAAAAACGTATTCGCAATATTATGTTTTGACGTCAACCTATTAAAGGAGGGTGTGGTTATGCAAGTTGTAAGAATGGCAGTGTTGAGTTGTATATTTTTTTCCTTTTTATTAACCTCCATTTGTTTTGCAGATGAGGCATTCATTATGGATGAGATTAATCAATTAAAGGAGCGTATTTCATCATTAGAAGAGAGATTGTCAGTGCAGGATAAGGTCATAAGCGAGCAAAAGATGTGCATTTTAGAGCAGGATAAGAAAATAGTTGATTATGAATCAAGACTCACGCAGTTTGATACTGATTTACATCGTCAAAAAGGAACACCGATTGCTATTGCCCAAGGCCTTGAGATTTCAGCAGGCGGAACAATGATTATTCAGGGTACGGATAATATTAACAATGCCACTTCAGATGTGACTAAAAAAGAAGATCGCACAGATGGCTCTTATTCAGCAGACATCGCCATAGGAAAGAAGTTTGAAGAGATATCCGCAGAGGCATTTCTGCATCTTGAGGCAGGACAGGGCGCAGGGCTAGAGGATGATTTAACGTTATACTCTAATGTCAACCGCGATGCAGACAATGATAATAATGTACGCCTTACAGAATTATGGTATGAGCAGGCATTCCTTGGGGATAAGGCTGCCTTGACATTTGGCAAGCTTGATCCAACGGCATATTTTGACAATAACGAAGTCGCCAATGATGAGACCACACAGTTTTTAGGAAGGATATTTCGCAACTCACCCACAATAGAATTTCCAGACAATACTATAGGTGTTCGAGTGGCATATATGCCGCTTAAATGGCTGGAATTAGGCTATGGCCTCTTTGACGGAAACAGCGATTGGGAAGAAATTGGCGATAACTTTTTTAATATTGGTCAGATTGATTTTAAAACAAACTTTTGTGGCCTTGCAGGTAATTACCGTTTCCTTGGCTGGAATAACTATTCATACCATACAAAGTGGCTAGATACCTACAAGACAAAAGAGAATAATTATGGTTATGGCTTAAGCTTTGATCAGAAGGCTAACGATATCATAACCATTTTTACGCGCTATGGCTGGCAGAACCCTAAGGTATATAATCCTAGTACATTAGCAACCGGAGAATTGAATTTTTCACTTACGCACTCATGGAGCGTTGGTTTTCAAATAGAAGGTAAGCCTTGGGCAAGAGAAAATGATTTCCTTGCATTTGCCATAGGACAGGCTATTCCATCCAAAGATTACAAAGAAGCTGGAGCAACACTTGATCCTGTGCGAAGGGCAAAAACCGAAGGCCACATCGAGGCATACTACAGAATATTTATCAATGATCATCTATCAATCAGTCCTGATTTTCAATATATTTGGAATCCGTTTGGCAAGAATGTCACAGATGATACAAAAGGTATTTTCATAGGTGGAATTAGAGCACAGGTTGATTTTTAATGAGGCCACAACTTATGGAGCGAAAGCGACATAAGTTGTATGGCCGAATTAATCCCGAGCCTGTGAATAAATTTTAAAGCGTTTAGGCGAGGGATAAAGAAAGGAGCAATATCATGCATATGGCTGATGCGTTGATATCGCCTGCGGTAGGCGGCACTATGTGGTTAGCCACAGCAGGGCTTATTGCGTATAGCGCTAATAGGGTGAAACAAGAAAATGACGAACGAAAGATTCCCCTTATGGGAGTATTAGGTGCATTTATTTTTGCATCCCAGATGATTAACTTCAGCATACCGGCCACAGGATCAAGCGGGCATTTAGGTGGAGGGATGATCCTGGCAATACTTTTAGGTCCCTTTGCTGCCTTTCTTGTAATGGCCTCGGTATTGATTGTCCAGGCGCTTTTTTTCGCTGACGGAGGGCTTTTGGCCTTGGGTTGCAATATTTTTAATTTAGGATTTTTTCCATGCTTTATTGCGTATCCCTTTATCTATCGTATTATTTCAAGGGATAACCCTACACAGGGAAGGATAATGCTTGGCTCAACTTTAGGAGCGATTATTGCTTTGCAACTTGGGGCATTTGGCGTTGTTCTTGAAACTGTATTTTCAGGAATTTCAGAGCTTCCCTTTAAAACATTTGTATTATTGATGCAGCCAATTCACTTGGCTATTGGTATTGTTGAAGGCCTGGTCACTGCATTTGTAGTTACATTTGTATGGAAGGCGCGGCCGGAGATTCTTACAAGCGTGCTTAGGCCTTCTAATATAGGTAAGGTTAAGATAGCCAGGGTTATTGCCGGCTTATTGTTGGCAACGGCAATAATTGGCGGAGCATTAAGCTGGTTTGCATCAAGTAATCCAGATGGGCTTGAATGGGCAATGTTTAAAACCTCTGGCAAAGAAGAGCTTGAAGCTAGACATGATATCCACACCTCTTTAGCCAGTATCCAGGAAAAAACAGCTCTGCTGCCGGACTATGGTTTTAAGAAAAGCGAATCACAAAAAGAAGAACCTGATAGCGAAGCAAAAGCTGTATGGCCTGCAGTTGATACAGGGACATCGGTTTCTGCAATAGTAGGAGCAGGCCTGACTCTTTTGTTAGCTGTTTTGATTGGTTTAGGGCTTAAGCGACGCAAGGAAGTGGCTTGACAGTTTAGACTTGCAGGCATATAATATAAATGGGGAGCAGCTAAGTTACTTTTTGATGCTCCCCAAATTAATTTTATGAATAATATAGGCAAGAATTCTTTAGATATAGGTTATATAGATACCATGGCTTATATGGATAGCCCGTTGCATAGGTTAGATCCAAGGGCTAAATTAATCACTACTTTAATCTTTATTATAGCTGTGATTTCTTTTGACAAATATACGATTATCCCATTGACTGCGTTTTTTATCTATCCAATAGCCTTAATTTCCTGGTCAGGGCTTCCTATAGGGTATCTATTAAAAAAGGTATTGATAATCTTGCCTTTTGCATTTTTTATTGGTATCTTCAATCCATTAATAGACAGAGAAATCCTTATCCGGTTTGGTTCAGTTGGAATTTCAGGTGGCTGGGTTTCATTTATCTCGATAATAGTTCGGTTTTTCTTAACAGTTACAGCTGCGCTTATCTTAATTTCTTCAACTGGTTTTAATGCCGTTTGTGCAGCACTCAAAAAAATTGGCCTGCCAAAGCCACTTGTAGTGCAGCTTTTATTTTTCTTTCGCTATATCTTTGTCCTTACCGATGAGGCAGAGCGGATGGTCCGCGCTGCTAGCTTTCGCAGTTTCAATAGAAGAAAGGTTAGCTATAAAACATTTGTATCTTTGGTTGGTAATTTATTGCTGCGCACCTTTGATCGCGCAGAGAGGATTTATCATGCGATGAGCTGCCGTGGTTTTGACGGAAACATCCGAATTATTAGGACCATGAGTATAGGCTATAAGGAAATTGTTTTTATCTTTGGCTGGGTTGGTTTTTTTATATTTTTAAGATACTTTAATCTTCCCTTAAAAATAGGCACAGTAGTTACAGGTTTTCTAAAATGAGCCACCATATAGTCCAAGCAAATGATTTACACTTTACATACCCGGATGGTACCATTGGGTTAAGGGGTGTTTCATTTCACATATCTCATGGAGAATCGGTAGCTATTATCGGAGAGAATGGGGCTGGAAAATCGACGCTCTTATTGCACCTAAACGGATACCTAACTCCTTTGCGTGGTACAATACGAATCGGTGATTATAATTTAAGCAAGAATAATATTAATGCAGCACGCCGCAGTGTAGGAATGGTGTTTCAGAATCCGGATGACCAGCTGTTTATGCCAACTGTTTTTGATGATGTGGCATTTGGCCCCTTGAATCTGGTATTAGAAAAAGATGAGGTTGTGCGTGTAGTTACCAAGGCGCTTGAAACTGTTGGGGTGGAGCATCTGAAGAAGCGCCCTCCGTATAAGCTTTCGCAGGGAGAGAAACGCGCTGTTTCTATTGCAACGGTTTTGGCAATGTCTCCTGATATTCTGGTAATGGATGAGCCTACCTCTGGGCTTGACCCTCGTTCCCGAAGACGTTTGATTGAGTTACTGAAAACTTTTAAACACACGAAAATAATTGCAACTCATGACTTAGATATGGCCCTGGATGTGTGTGAGCGGGCTATTGTTATGCATTCTGGCATGGTGACTGCAGATGGCCCAACGCAAGATATCCTTCAGGATGAAGAGCTACTTCAATCAAGCAGCCTTGAAAGGCCTTTAAGTCTAAGAAATTTTCCGGTTAATAAAAGTAATAAAATTTCTACTAAAAATTAAAATGGAAATACTTATCGAAGCCTTAAATGATACAATAAGACTATTGCCATTCTTGGCGTTTATTTATCTTTTAGTTGCTTTTCTAGAGTGCCGGTATGGTGAGAAAATGGGCCATTTTGTTATGAAGATTGGTGTTTTTGGCCCTGTGGTTGGGGCTTTATTTGGGTGTCTACCTCAATGTGGATTTTCAGTTGTAGCCAGCGCCTTATATGTGAAACGATTGGTTTCGCTTGGAACATTGTTGGCAGTCTTTCTTTCTACATCAGATGAGGCATTACCAGTACTTTTAGCAATGCCAGAAAAAGCAGGCATGGTTGGGGTGCTTATTATTTTAAAACTATGCATTGCAATTTTTGCCGGCTTAATCCTGGACATAATTTTTTATAAAAAGAGAACAAAAGGCTTCAAAAACAATTTGGAGCTAGATAAGAAATATCATGAAATCAGTGAATGCCATAAGGGATGTTGCTCTCATGAATTATCTGACAGGCCAAATAAGCTCAAGACACTTCTTTTACATCCGCTATTACATACAATTAAAATCTTTGCCTTTCTTTTCATATTTAGCATAGCGCTTGGTTTTATTTTTGAAAAAATAGGTGAAGAAAAAATCAAGACTCTCCTTCTTGGCGGAACCTTCCTGCAACCACTCTTGGCATCGCTAATAGGCCTTATACCTAATTGTCTTGCTTCTGTTCTCTTGGCGCAGCTTTATGTAAAGGCAGCAATAAGTTTCGGCTCATTAGTTGCGGGCCTCTGCGCCAGCGCCGGCCTTGGGATCTTAGTTTTAGCTAAGGAAAATAAGGACTTAAAAGACACGATTAGAATTATTGCTATTTTGTTAGGCATAAGCATTGTAGTGGGTATTTTGATACAGTTAATTAGTTGATTCGTAAGGCGTACGGCGGATAGCGGATAGCGGATAGAAAAGGGAAAGGAGCTAGAGATGAAAAAGACACTCATAATTCTTTTTTTAATTACTCCATTAATATGCTTTGGGCAGGAGAACGTATCTATACAAACAACGGATACAACTTCTTCTGAACAGATGGATGAAAAACAATTTTTGGGTTGTTACGAGCTTACTGTAACGTCTCTGAAGCCAGAGATAAAACTTGGCGCAGACACTTGGTTTACCGCGGAGCATCCTAAGATTATACTTGATTCGAATCACATTGTTCGTCCTATAAGTGGAATCCCTACTAACTTGAGCTCTCATAGTTATTGGAAATTGCAAGGCAAGGACAGTATTATCATTGTTTTATCTAATGGATTTAGCGGATTACAAATGGGTCTTAGGCCAAGCGGTGATATCTTAAAAGGGCAGTCGGTTACTTTTTGGGATTTCCCAGCAGAGATTCAACAAAGTGAAGTTGTAGCCCAAAAAACTTCATGCGAATTTAGCCCAACCGATCCGAGAGAGGCTGTAAAGAAAGCAATTGATAAACTAAAACATCACCGCGTTGAACCAGCAATAGCCAGCTCACTTCCTTTTGCTACAGAAAGTACCTATATTGATGTTTCGCAATTATCTGAAGATGAGCAACAACTCTATTTTAGCTCCTATGTTTCTGGTTTTTTGGATGGCTTAAATGGCAGAGATTTTAAAATCTTACCCTCAGAATCAAGTTCAAAAGTAGAAGACTTTTTTGAAGCATGCAAGAAAATGACTGTGGCTGAGCTTTCAAAAGAAATGCTAAAGTTTTACCAGAAGAATCCAGAGTTTAGGCTCCGCACTCCGGCCTCGATATTGCTAACAGTAATACCCAGATTAAAAAAAGGTCTGTCGCCTTGGCCAACTTTGGTTGTTGATGAAAAGGGAAAGCCTAAACTAGATGAAAAAGGCAATATAATAACTAAATAATGCTTACATTTATGGGGAATATGGGGATGGTTCTTGCAGTTGTACTAAATTCGCGAGGATTCGCGCCTGCGGCAGGCAGGCTACGCGGTGTCTAAGGCTTCAATTCGGGCATAATTTATCACCATCTGCAGTTAAGGATAAATTATGTCCTCATTGAATTCGCTAGGATTCGCGCCCAATTAACTACCCATTTTAATAAATTTGGTGTATAATAAAACAATTAAAAGTAGATTCTTATTAATTCTAAATAAGGAAACATAAATGATCTTGTACGAAGAGGTATTAAAAGCGTTTCAAAAAGAGAAGGTTAAGTATGTGCTTGTAGGAGGCTTTGCCGTTAACCTTCTTGGCTCGATGCGCAGTACTGCTGATTTAGATATTCTCGTTGAAATGAGCGATTCTAATCTTGAAAGAATAGTCAAAATTCTAAAAAAGCAGGGATATGCTGTAAAGCAGCCTGTTGATCCTATCAGAATTGCGGATAAGAAAACTCGTGAAGATTGGATTAAAAATAAACATATGAAGGCCTTTAATTTCTACAAGGAAGATGAACTAAAGGAAATTGATATAATTATTGAGTCACCTATTTCTTTTGATGAGGCAAAGAAAAGGCCTATAATTATTAAGGTAGGTAACCTTAGGCTACCGGTGATTTCCATAGATAATTTAATCAGGATGAAGAAAAACACAGGGCGCACAATTGATAAGCTAGATATAGAGGAGTTAAATAGGATAAAAGGATTGAGAAAAAATGATTTATAAATGGGAAACAGAAGAAGAGCGCACCTTGAGATTAATGAAAATACCCCCCAAAAAAAAGCTAGAATGGCTTAGAGAAATGCACCAGCTTTTTGTCAAATCCTTATCAAAACGGGATAAGCTAATTTATTGGAAATTAAGAAGGACAAATTAAACCTATCCACCTTAGACCTACCAACCTCGTAGGTTCGTAAGCTTAAAGAAAATATTGTTTGACTAAAGAGTGAATTTGTGGTAAATTTTATATGTAGGTGCAAGGTACGCACATACAGGACAAAGAGACGTTCATTGGGATGTCTCTTTTTTTTAGAACACAGGCGTTCTTAAATCAAGAACGCCTTTTTCTTTTAAACGAACATGGATTTTAGAATATTATTAGAAAGAATAACGCCAACCCTTAAGCAGATTTGCCGCAAGCATCTGTATTATAGTTCTTATAGTGAAGAGGATCTATATCAAGAGATGTGCCTTTATATGTGGCAGCACTATGGTAATGGCCTGCCAATAGGAATAAATGAGGCGTATGTGATTAAGGGATGCGAGTTTCATATACAAAATTTCTTAAGAAAAGGTAGGCCTAAGGTAATCTTGTCAAGCCTTGATGAGATAATATCTCCAGAAGGCTTGACTCTGGCAGATATACTTGAGGATAAGAAAGAGGATATTCGCCATAGCATAGAACAGAAGATAACGATTGATGAAATAATCAACTCCGGGTTAACTGAAACAGAAAAAAGAGTAGTTTCTTCTTTGCTAAAAGGATATACAGTGCGAGAGGTTGCCAAAGAATTGGGTATTTCTCATGTCATGGTTATAAAGCATAAAAAAAGCATAGTAGGAAAATTGCGAAAAAGAGGCTACAAAAAATAGACTGTTTTTTAGTGTTTTGTTTCTCTCCTTGCGGTTCTAATCTAGAATGGTAAAATAATAATATTGCTATATAGTTTATAAAATAAACTAGCCTAAAAAATAGATGAATAAAAAGAATAAGATTAAACCGTATTTAATAACTATTGCCCTTGTATTTATCACTACT
Organism: Candidatus Omnitrophota bacterium; assembly: GCA_041309125.1. GTDB lineage: Bacteria > Omnitrophota > Gorgyraeia > Gygaellales > Gygaellaceae > JBFZAD01. The sequence goes on along the minus strand of JBFZAD010000156.1, from coordinate 3,105 downwards.
CTATTAGCAGGGCTAATCAAGAGAAGGCTTGAACCAGCGAACCTTGTGATGTTTTATCTTCTTATCGTTGTAATTGCTGCTATTCGTTTGGGGCAGGGCCCTGCAATCGCAGCTTCGATACTAAGCGTTCTTTCGTTTGACTTTTTTCTAGTCCCCCCGTATTTAACTTTAGGAATTGAAGATATCCAATATATTTTTACCTTTGTAGCATTTTTAGTCGTTGGCATTGTTATTAGCACTCTTGCATCAAAGACAAGGCAGCAGATTATTCAGCGTCAAACAGAAAAGCTTCAGACGGCGCTTTTGAACTCCATATCGCATGATTTAAGAACACCGCTTTCATCAATTACCGGCTCTCTCTCTGCCCTGCTTGATAATGATTCTGAATTGGATTATGCAACCCGAAGAGAGCTCTTGGAGAATGCATTTGAAGAATCTGACCGCCTCAACCGTATAGTAGGTAATCTTTTGGATATGACAAGAATGGAGGCAGGAGCATTAAAGATTTTACGAAAGCCTTGCGAATTGAGGGATGTGTTAGGATCAGCCCTTGAACAGTTAAAGGAAAAGATAGGCATAAGAAATATAAGAATAGATATCCCAAGAGATTTCCCAGAGGTGCCTATGGATTTCTCTTTTATGATGAAGGCATTCTATAATTTGATTGATAATGCCATTAAATATTCGTCCAAAGATATGCCGATTGACATAAAAGCAAGTCTTGTTAAAGACAAGGTTGAGATTAGAATTAAAGATCAAGGATTGGGAATACCCGAAGGAGATCTTAAGCGCATCTTTGATAAATTCTACCGTGTTGAAAGGCCACAACAGATAACAGGAACCGGCCTTGGCCTTTCCATTTGTAAGGGTATTATCGAAGCCCACAATGGCCAGATTTCTGCTTGCAATAACCCTGAAAGAGGCGCAACATTTATTATCATTATTCCTTTAAATTAGTACTTAGGTTATGGTAGAAAAACAGAATTTGAGAATACTTGTGGTGGATGATGAAAAAGCGATCAGGCGTTTTTTAAAGGCATCGCTTTCCTCTCATGGCTATAATGTTTTTGAGTCTGAAACTGCGCAGGAAGCAATAGAAAGGGCCGTGTCTTTACATCCGGATGCAATCATACTTGATCTGGGCCTTCCTGATAGAGATGGGGTAGAGGTAGTTAGAGAAATCCGCAAAAGATCAAAGATTCCGATCGTCATACTGTCTGTAAGAGATGAGGTAGTTGAGAAAGTTGCTGCACTTGATGCAGGAGCCGACGACTATCTTACAAAACCTTTTAGCACTAAAGAGCTACTTGCGCGCCTTAGGGCGGTGATGCGGCGCCTCTTGCCACCAAACAAAGAAGAGATTTTTAAAATAGGTAAGCTTTCCATCGATATCACAAGGCACCGGGTTTTAGTTGATGATAGTGAGGTTGCTTTAACGCCAACAGAATACGATATTTTAAAACTTTTAATTCTAAACGCCGATAGGGTGTTGACACACCGGCAAATTTTACATGAAATTTGGAATAAATCCGAAGACCTTGAAGGAGTCTTTCATCTTTTAAGAGTGACGATCAGCAATCTTCGTAGCAAAATAGAACCCAACCCTGACCTGCCAATCTACATTTTGACGGAACCTGGCATAGGTTACCGCCTGCGCTTTGATTATTAATCTCTGCGCCCATACCTACCTTAAAAACCGTATTTCTTGCGATTAATTTTGACCTTTTATTGACTTGCCCTTTTGTTTACTTAAATGTAGACTTATAGTACAAAATACAAGAATTAATATACCCAGAGAAAAAATCTTCTCTGGTTTTTATTTATATATAGACCATGAGATTAAATTTATCTTTTATAGAAACATTGGGGATGATTACTGAAATCATATACTGCCTGATTATTATCTGCGTAGGCATTTTGATTTCATTTTTAGTGTACCTTTAAAATGATACTGAAACCACAATTAAAAGATATAAAAAATATCGGCCATTTTCTTGGCAAGATAACCCTTGGCGTAGGGCTTACTATGTTAGTGCCTTTTATTTTTGGGTTGATATGCAAAGAATTTGCACCGGCATTAGATTTTCTTATTAGCACAGAAGTCGCTGTGCTCTTAGGATTGATATTAATCCGTGTTTGTAAAGTGAATAAAGATTTGAGCTGGATGCAGGGGATGATTGTTGTTTCCTTATCGTGGCTTGTGGCAATGGCGCTTAGCGCCATACCGCTATATTTAAGCGGCCATTACAAATCATTCTTAGATGCATGCTTTGAGACTATGTCAGGTTTTACTACCACCGGACTTACGCTTGTTCAGGACCTGGATCACTTATCATATGCACATAATCTCTGGCGTCATTTAGGTCCATTTATTGGGGGGCAGGGTATTGCCATTATTGCACTCGCGCTTTTTGTTAAAGGCTATGCAGGAGATTTTAAGATGTACGTGGGAGAGGCCAGGGATGAAAAGATAATGCCCAATGTTATTAATACTGCGCGTTTTATCTGGGCAATTAGCATTGTTTATTTAGCTATCGGCACCGCGGTTCTGGGAGTTATTGGAATACTGATTGGTCTAAAGCCAAATAATGCCTTTTTTCACAGCGCATGTATTTTTATGGCCGGATTTGACACCGCTGGCTTTGCCCCGCAGTCACAGAACATACTTTACTACCATAGTTGGGTATTTGAGATTATTACAATACTCTTTATGGTGGTGGGCAGTTTTAACTTTAATCTGCATTACCAGCTTTGGAAAGGAAATCGTAAAGAGATCTTTAAGAATATTGAAACCAGAACTCTTTTATTAAGCGCGATACTGACATTTACCATTGTGGCAATTGGCCTAAACAAACTTGGCGTATACTCTAATTTCATGATATTATTCCGCAAGGGTTTTTTCCAGCTCATATCAGCGCATACCACCACGGGTTATATGACTATCTATGCGCAGCAGTTTATAAGAGAATGGGGAGATTTGGCCTTGATAGGTATAATTCTGGCAATGGCATTAGGAGGTTGTGCATGCTCTACAGCAGGCGGAATCAAGATGCTTCGTATAGGAATTATTTTTAAGGCATTTATACAGGACATTAAAAGATTATT